>JAGWYX010000229.1 GCA_018969165.1 Verrucomicrobiota bacterium | reverse complement strand
CTGGGCCGTGAGCCTGATCGAACGGGTCCATTCCCTGCTCCAGCAGGAATATGCACTCGAAGGCAAGACCGACCGGTTCGACCGGCTGAGCCACTTCCTGGCCGGCGACAAGGCGGAGGTCACCTACGCCGAGGTCGGCAGGGTCTTACAGATGACGCCGGGCGCGGTCAAGGTGGCGGTGCATCGGCTGCGGCGGCGTTATCGGGAGCTGCTCCGCGAGCAGGTGGCGCAGACGACGCGCACGACCGCAGAGTTGGAAGAAGAGTTGCGCGATCTGCGTGCGGTGTTTGTCCGCTGAGGGAGCGCAGCGCGATGAGCCGCAACGGCGTCCGGCCCGGTGACCTTGCGCGGCACCCGGGGGTTTGCCGGTAACCTATTCACGCCGATACGTATTAAACAGGCAGCGGGAACAGAACGTAGCGATGGCAGAAGTCCGAAAATGTCCGGAGTGTGGGAGCGAGTTGCCGCCAGGCGTCATGCCGTGGCTCTGTCCCAAGTGCCTCTTGACGCAAGCCAGTGGCGACGTTAACGGCGCGCTGATCCCATCGGCATCGTCTGGTGTCCGCGATCAGAGGTCGACAAGCACCGACGGCGCAGGAATGGACCGCTCGCCCCTCGACACTCGCCTCTCGTCCTTTCCGAAGATTGGCGGCTACGAGCTGCTCGAGTGCATCGGCCAGGGCGGCATGGGCGTGGTCTATCGCGCGCGGCAAATCAGCCTCGACCGGATGGTTGCGGTCAAGGTGTTGCCGCACGGCGCGCTGGCCACCCGGGAACACGTGCTCCGGTTCCGCACCGAGGCCGCCGCGGCCGGGAGTTTGCAGCATCCGAATATCGTCGCGATTCACGAGGTCGGCCTGTGCGAGGACCGGCACTATCTGGTCATGGATTTTGTGGCCGGGCAGACGCTGGCCCGGCGAATTGCCGAGTGCGGCTTGCGGCGCGCGGATTTCCAACAATCGGCGCGCTGGATGCGGACCATTGCCGAAGCGGTCCATCACGCGCACGAGCACGGCATTCTGCATCGCGACCTCAAACCGTCCAACATCCTGATCGACGGTGCCGATCAACCGCGCATCACGGATTTCGGCCTGGCCAAACGGCTGGAATCCGGGGCGGACCTGACGCTAAGCGGCCAGGTGCTCGGTTCGCCGCGGTACATGGCCCCGGAGCAAGCCGCCGGCCGGCAGCGGCAAGTGGGGCGGCGCAGCGACGTGTATGCGCTGGGGGCGATCCTCTACCATCTGCTGACCGGCCGTCCGCCGTTTGTGGGCGAGACGCTGGCTGATTTGCTGCCACAAGTGGCCCACGACGAGCCGTTGCGGCCGCGGCAACTCAATCCCACCGTGCCCGTCGATCTGGAGACGATTTGCCTGAAGTGCCTCGAAAAGGAGCCCTCTCGGCGCTACCCAACCGCGCTAGCGCTGGCGGAGGAGTTGGGCCGCTTTCTGCGCCGCGAGCCGATTGTGGCGCGGCCCGTCGGCGTGGCGGGCAAAGCCTGGCGCTGGTGCCGGCGCAAGCCGGAAGCGGCGACTTCGGCGGCGGCGGCCGCGCTGCTATTCGGGCTCGGCCTGACCGGCGTGTTCCTGGAGTGGCGTCATGCCGAAGCGGAGCGAACGCGCGCCGAGGCGGACGAGCTGCTTGCGCGCCAGAACGTTTACGCCGCGGATATGAAGGAGATCCAGCGTGCGCTCGAAGACAGCGATTTGGGCCGCGCCCGCGAATTGCTCGATCGCCACCGGCCGGCAGGAACATCCCGCGTCCGAAATCCGAAATCCGAACTGGATTTACGCGGTTGGGAATGGCGCTATTTCTGGAGCCGGTGCCGGAGTGATGAGGTGTTCAGCCTCTGCCGATACTCCAACTTCGTGTCGGCCCTCGCTTTTTCGGCGGACGGACAGTGGTTAGCCTGTGCGCATGGAGATGCGGTTGCACTTTGGGACGCGGCTCGCCGACGGCCAATGGTTGAGCTGCCGGCGAACCGTTTTGGCAAGGCCCTGGCCTTTTCGCCGCGAGGGAATCTTGTGGCTTGGGGCAGGCGCGGTACGAATGAAGCGCCCGTTATCAGCATTCTGGACGCGAGCGGGTGGAAGGAGGTCGCCTCTCTGCCGCTTTCTGCCGCGCTAAGGTCGGTGGCCTTTTCGCCTGATGCCAGGAAGATCGCCGCGTTGTGCGTGGACGGAAGCGTGCGCGTCTGCGACGTTGCGTCCCAACACGTCGTGATCCAGTTTCTCACGGGCAGCCTCGATCTCCGGCCCAGTATGTTCACAGTCCCGAAGGCGGCGAGGAATGGGTCAGGCGCCGAGTCCGCCGCGCCACGGGGCCTCATTGCGCAAGCTGGTCGTCCCGTGAGGCCGGTGAGTAATCTCTATGTTCTCCACTACGGCTGCTTGCAGTTCTCCCCGGACGGGCGTTGGCTGGCAGTGGGCGAGGCCAAACCGCGAATCAAGCTGCTGGATTGGTCCACCGGTGGCGAGAAAGTGATCGAGGTGCCACCGCCGGCCGATGGGATCAGGGCATTGGCCTTTTCGCCCAATGGGCGCCTGCTCGCCGCAGCGTGCGGAGCCTTGGATAACACGATTCATCTTTGGGATTTGGTGGCTGACACGGAGGCGCGATTGGCCGGGCACAGCGGCTGGGTCACTGCGCTGGCCTTTTCTCCGGACGGCCAAACGCTCGCCTCCGCCAGCGGCGACCAGACCATCCGCCTCTGGGATGTCAGCCGCCCGGGCTCGACCCGTGCGAGAGGACGCCGGGCGGGGGGTCCGGCAATTGCGGACGTTATCGCACGGGGCGAGCTGCGGCGCCTGCAAGGTAGTGTTGATGAGATTTGGGCGCTGGCGTGGTCACCGGACGGCAAAAGCCTCGTGACGGGCAGCAGGGATGGCTCGGTGCAGTATTGGGACCCCGCGCCCAAAGCGACCTTGGCGCCGTATGCGGTCTTGCCCGCGCTCACGTACCTTGGACTGGGATTTTTCCGCGACAGCAAGTCCTTCCTTACCGCCAGCCGACCTGCGGGCGAGGTCCAGCGGTGGGATGTGGCCACCTTGCAGGTGGTGGAGGCATTGCCGTTCCTGGGGAGCCGCCACAACAGTTTGGCCTTGTCGAAAGACGGTCGTTGGCTGGCCTTGGGCGACTCAACCGACCGTGTTGAGGTGTGGGATTTACCCGCGCGCCGGTTGGTGACCAATCTGGTCTTTAGTGGTGGGGTGACCGGGGGCCTGCGGTTCTCGCCTCGCGGGCGAATGCTTGCCTGTGCGGGTCCATCGATGAAGGGCGGGAATATGATGAAGGTCTGGAAGGTGCCGGAGTGGCAGGAGGTGTTCAACCACCCATCGGCCGAAGGATCGTTCTCCGCCGATGAACGGATGATCGCAACCTACTCCGCTGCCGGCAAGGTGACGTGGTGGGACCTGGCGAGCGGGAAGATGGCGGCTTCGTTCGAATGCCCAGGCACCCACGGAGGCGACGTGGAGGTCGCGTTTTCTCCGGACGGAAAGTTGTTTGCGGCAGCGGGATTCTACGGAGCACTGACGCTGTGGGATGTCGCGAGCCGCGAGCCGAGGCCCGTCGGCCGCGCTTACCGCAACTTGCTCTACCGGATCGCCTTTTCCCCCGACGGGACTCGACTGGTGGCCAGCGGCAGCAGCCCGCGCGAGGTGATGCGGCTCTGGGATGTGCAGACGGGGCGAGAGGTGGTCACGCTCCCCGGCGAGCCGGGCTCGTACTTCATCGAATTTTCGCCGGACGGCAACACACTGTGCGCGATGGGCGTTGACGGCACGGTGCTGTTTTGGCGCGCGCCCTCCATTGCGGAGATCAAGGCGGCCGCGAGCAAAGAAAACCTCCGCTGACTCGGTAGCGCAGATTCCCCAGTCTGCGCTACCGCGGGTTTCCATACCCGCAGGCATCACCCGCCTCAGTCCATTTCGCTTGTAACTTTTCGGCCGAATTCCTGATTTCCAGGATATGACGGCGGTTGTGCAAACTCACACCAATGAACGAACAAAACCCATGAAGAATTCCACGTTCCTTCGGGGCCTCGCGCCTCTTGCGGCTAGCGCCCTGTTGCTACCCACGGCAGCCCGCGCGCAGACGACATCCTATACCGGCACCGGCTGGGTCAACCAAGTGTTCGCCCCCGGCATCTACTGTGTCAACGCAGCCGGTCAGGTGCTCGTTCGCGGCGTCGCCTATATGTTGCGGGCCGAATGCACCGATCCACGCCTAACCGGCCGGCACACAGCCTTCTCGGATGGTTACCTCCAGGCTGACGGCTCGACGGTGATGTACGGGACTGCATATTACGAAGTCGGCACTTGGGCCGGGACCAACTTCACGCCCAACGGCGGGATTTGGGAGATGAAGTATAACGGCTTGCTGCAGACCAATAACAGCCTTCAGGTCACCCATGTGGGCTACGGTTCGGGCGGGACCATCGACGGCCTGCGGCTGGAGGAGACGGCAACCCGGGGGCCAGCAGCAAATGCCTTGGATCCGACTGTTCCTCTCTTCTACGCCGGCACCATTAAGCCGCCGCCGGTCAGCACCACGCTGGACGCGGAGGACTTCACCAGCGGTGTCCAGGGCTGGATGACGATCAATCCGGGCTATGGGACCATCAGCCTGTTCCCGACGAATCAAGCTCTCGGTATGCGGGCGGATTATCGGGGATACAGCCCAGGGCCTCTCGGCAATTTCGTTCACGCGCATCCCTCGGCCGGCAATTACAACTGGAGCCTGGCGGACGGCCAGACCCTCGAATGTCAGGCGGACTTGGTCCGCGTGAGCGAGGACTCGACCAACTTCCCGTACCTGGTTGTGGGCGGCGACCAGGGTTTGTACTTCGTCAGTGTGAGCCACCAGAGTGTCGGCTTGTACAAATTCACTCCTGCCACGACCCCTAACATGGCCTGCTTCTGGGTGGACACGACCGTCCAGTTGCCGCTCACGAACATCGTGATCCACCTGGCATTGACCCGCGACAAGGCGAACCTGATCATCACCGCCCATGTGTTGGACAAGGCTCATCAGAACGCCGTGCTGTTTGAACGGGCTTTCGTGGACACGCCGGCGGTGGAGGCCACGCTCGACACCACCCAGTACCGGGCCTTGACCAAAACCACTACCATCACCCTGGTGCCCGACCCAGGCCCGCCGGTCTTCGCGGTGAACGGCTGGCACGGCGGCAGTGCCGGCGGCGGCGTGGGGGTGAACCAGGACAGCGACGGCAACCAGCCGCCAGTGGAAGCCGTCTGGGACAACTTCTCCCTGCGTCTTTCGGACGAGCCGCCCCTCTCCATTGCGCCAGCCGTGCAAGTCACCTGGACCGTTCCCGCCGGCGTGAACTACTCCGTCGAAGGCGCGCCCAGCGTCCAAGGGCCTTGGCTGCCCGTGCAATATCTGACACCGCCTGGGATGAGTCACATCACCATCCCGGCGAACAGCCCCGCCCAGTTTTTCCGACTGATTCAGGCCCCGTAAAAAGTGCTGCCCCATCCGCTGCGGCCATCCGCGGAGGCGCGGTTCGACTTGAACCCGGCGAGGCGCCGCCTTTAAACTCACTGCATGCGGACCGCATGGTGCTGGCGCCTTCCAACTAACCTGAGTTTCGCTACTGGCGGGGGTGAGTATCTGTAAGTGACTGCAAATCAACAGAGCGATCGCAAAGGTCTGCACCAAGGGTTTATTCGGGCAGCAGTTGTCCTTTCTGCGTGATCCGCGGCGGCGATTGCGGCGGCAGTTCCCAGCCCAGTTGGGCCAGGAGCATCTTGTGGTCCTTCTCCGGTTGGGTGTAGCGGCAAAAGATCAGTTCCCGCCCGTCGGTCGTGGGGAAATGCACGTTCAGCATTTGGATGGCGGCAAACTTCTCCAGCAGCGAGCGCGGCGAGAGTCCCGGCGCCAGCGGCTTCAAAGCGGCGCGCAAACTGACGTGCAGGCAATAGGCCAGAAAGGAGACAAAGATATGCGCCTCGATCCGCCGCTCCAACGAATGGAAAATCGGGCGCAGGCTCAGGTCGTCTTTGAGGTCTTTGAAGGCGGCTTCCACTTGCGTCAACCGCACTTGCACGCCGTACTGGCTGGCGTGATCGGGCACGTCTCGATCCGCCGGATAAAGCGCCAGTTCGCGGGATTGCTGTCGGGCCGTGTCAAACACCTCCGTAACCTTGGTCCAGGCCGCCTGCTGGCTGTCATTAATCTCGCCCAGATAAAGCAGATGCCGTTGCGCCCAACCCCGCGCCGTGCGCACCTTCTCGGCGATGCTCCAATAGCAATGATCCTTGCCGTTCTTGAACCGATGATGACACTGCAAAAAAGGCTTGGCCATAACCACGGCCCCCATCCTACCCCAGCTTCCGCCAACGGGGGAAGGGGGTAGGTCTGCACCAAAGGACTTGGCGCAAACCGCACGCCTTGCTATCAACCTTTTACGCACCCGAACCAGTTAAAAATAGCCGTTTTTCGAGTCGAGTTGCGAAAGTTGGGCTAGCCAGAAGCCAAAAGCGACGCCACAAACTGTATTCTATCCCGGGGTCTGGTCAGT
>JAGWYX010000228.1 GCA_018969165.1 Verrucomicrobiota bacterium | reverse complement strand
GCCAAGCATCCGTCGATCCACGCGCTGCACCGGGCGGAGAAGAACGGGCTCGGGCGCGCGTACTGCGACGGGTTCGCCTGGGCGTTGGAACGCGGTTACGAGCACGTGTTCGAGATGGACGGTGATTTATCCCATAACCCGCAGGATATCCCGGCCTTTCTGGAGGCCGCAGGCGGCGCCGACCTGGTGCTCGGCTCGCGATATTGCAACGGCATCCGGGTCATCAATTGGCCGTTGAAGCGGTTGATGCTGAGTTTGTTCGCCGCCAAGTATGTCCGTCTGATCACGGGCATGCCGTTCAGCGATCCGACCGGAGGTTTCAAATGTTTCCGGCGCCGCACCCTGCAAGCGATCGATCTCGGCGCAGTCGCTTCCAATCACTACAGCTTCCAAATCGAAATGACCCACAAGGTCTGGCGCCAGGGGCTCAAAATCGCCGAGGTCCCGATCGTGTTCACCGACCGTTTCCAGGGCCACTCGAAAATGTCGCGCAAGATCGTCTGGGAAGCCATTTGGATCACCTGGCGGCTGCTAGCCGAGAATCAATTCCGTCGGCGGCCGCGCGCGTCCACCCCGTAAGCGGCGCCACGGACCATCTTTTTCGAGAATTCGCTCCTTTTGGCTTGAGTCTCACCTAGTGTGCGATCATATTAGCAGTGTCAGCGGCAAGGACCGCTGGATCGCCGGCGCGGCGAAGTTCTTTGGCAAATGAAACTGGATTTACCCTGCCATTGCTCGTGTTTACGAAACAAAGTCCTTGAACCGTAAGCTCAATAAAATGGGGCACCAGCCGTGGGTGTGGCCGACAGGCCTTAACTGGAAGTCGAAAGCACCCCCGCCTGCTCCACCTTGTTTCTGACAAGTTCAGAGGAACTGTTACACACGGCATGTGGCGGGGTTCTTTTTTGCCTGGGATTCGCGTCGAGCAACGGCTAAGCTGCCACCATGTCGTCTGACGACTTGTTCGCACCGACGCAACCGGCACCCGCGGCCGCTGCCGCCCCTGCTCCCCGCACCGACGCGCTCGCCCATGCCCCGCTGGCCGCTCGCATGCGGCCGCGCACGCTCGCCGAGTTCGTCGGCCAAACCCACCTCCTGGGCCCCGGCCAGTTGCTGCGGCGGGCGATTGAAGCCGACCGCATCCAGTCATTGATCTTCTACGGTCCGCCGGGCACCGGCAAGACCTCGCTGGCCCACGTGATCGCCAATCAAACCAAAAGCCGCTTTGAACGCCTCAGCGGTGTCGAATCCAACGTCGCCGAAATGCGGCAGGTGCTCGCTGGGGCGGCCAACCGCTTGGCCAACATCGGTCAGCCCACGATCCTCTTCATCGATGAAATTCACCGGTTCAACAAGGCCCAGCAGGACGTGCTGCTGCCGGACGTCGAGAGCGGCATGGTGCGGTTGATCGGCGCTACCACCCATAACCCATTCTTCTTCGTCAACTCACCCCTGGTCTCCCGCTCACAAATCTTCGAGTTGCGGCCACTGACCCCCGAGGAACTCTGCCGCCTCCTGCGCACCGCCCTGGCCGACCCCGAACGCGGCCTCGGGCACCTGCGCATTCAACTCGAAGACGCGGCCGTGCGCCACCTGGGCACGGTGGCCGACGGCGACGCGCGCAAGGCGCTCAACGCCCTCGAGATCGCGGTGCTGACCACCGCTCCGACCGCCGACGGCACCGTTCACATCGACCTCCCGATCGCCGAGCAAAGCATCCAGCGCAAGGCCGTCGTGTACGACGCCGACGGCGACGCGCATTACGACACCATCTCGGCCTTCATCAAGTCGATGCGGGGCGGGGATCCGGATGCGACGGTTTATTGGCTGGCCAAGATGATCCACGCGGGGGAGGACCCGCGGTTTATCGCGCGGCGGATGGTGATTTGCGCGGCCGAGGATGTGGGTCTGGCCGAGCCAACGGCGCTGCTGCTGGCGAACGCGGCATTTCAGGCAGCCGAGTTCATCGGGTGGCCCGAGGCCCGCATCCCATTGGCCGAGGCGGCCCTTTACATCGCCACCGCGCCCAAGAGCAACACCGCCATCACCGCCATCGACGCCGCCCTCGAGGATGTCCGCTCCAAGCCGACGCTGGCGGTGCCGGAGCCGCTCCGCGACGCCCATTACGCGGGCGCCAAGCGGCTCGGACACGGCACGGGCTACCAATACGCCCACGATTTCCCAGGCCACGTCGTGGCCCAGGACTACCTGGGGGCGACCAAACGCTACTACGAACCTACCGCCCAGGGCCGCGAGAAGCAGATCAAAGAACGGGTCGAACGGTGCCGCGAATTGCTCGCCCAGGCGAAGACCCCGGCCAAGTGAAGACCGAGGTGGTTTTGACGACGCGCCGCGGTCGGCCTCTCCCGGAACCGCCTCACGGCAGGGCAGCGGCCGCCGGTTGATTTCATGTCCGTCCAATCACTCAAAGCGGCGCTGCGTGCCGAGATGCGGCGTGCGATCAAGGCCCTGGCGGCCGAGCAACGCCTGGCGGCGTCCGCGGCGGCGTGCGCGCAGCTCCAAACCCAGCCGATTTGGCGGCGGGCACGGACGATCCTGGGTTACGTTGCGCTGCCGGACGAACTGGAGTTGGCACCGCTGCTGGTCCAAGCGCGCGCGGCGGGCAAAATCGTGGCGCTGCCGCGATACGTGGCCAACCAGTCGCGGTACGAGGCGGCGCAAATCCAGGATTTGGACGGCCACCTGGTGCCGGGCCGCTACGGGATCGGCGAGCCCGCGGCCGGCTGCGCCAGTTTTCCGCTAAACCAACTGGACTTGGCGCTGGTGCCTGGGGTATGCTTCGATCTGATGGGCCGGAGACTGGGGCGGGGCCGAGGGTATTACGACCAGTTGCTCGAGTCCGTCCGCGGCATTCGCTGTGGCGTTGGCTGGGACGTGCAGGTCCGGAGCGAGATTCCTGTCGAACCGCACGATGCCGTGCTGGATTGCATCTTGACGCCGACGCGCTGGATTAGCCTGAACCGGCGCGCGGACTGAACATGACATTTTTGGCACACATGTACGTCGAGGGTTTGGCCGAGGGGCTCCTGGGGATGTTGGTGGGCGTGATGCTGGGGTATTGGTTGTTTCGCTGGCGGGAGCAAGGTTGGCGAAAGGCCCTGGCGGAACGGGAGGAGGCCGTGCTGAACGCGGCGCGCTTGAAGGCCGACGGGTTGCTGCAAGAGGCACGCCTGGCGGCCCAGGAGGAAGCCCGAAAACTGACCGAACAGACCGAACACTCCTTTGCCGGCCGCCAACGGGAGTTGGAGGACTTGAATCGGCGACTGGTGCAGCGGGAATCGCTGATTAACCAGCAGCTCGAAGGGCTCATCCAGCAGGAAAAGAACCTGCGCGCGGCCCAGACCGCGTTGCAGACCCGCGAGGCCAAACTCGAGAACGAACGCGCCGCGGTGGCCGCCCTGGATCGGCAACGACGAGAAGAACTGCTGGCCCTGGCGCACCTGAGCGAAGAGGAAGCTCGAGCGTGCTGTCTGAAGGAAGTCGAACGAGAAGGCCTGCGCGATGCCATTGAACTGACCCGTCATATCCTGGATCAGGCCAAGGGGCGGGCCGAAGACCAGGCGCGCCGCATCATCAGCACCGCCATCCAGCGCTACGCCGGCGAACACACCTTCGAGACCACCACTTCCACCCTTGCCCTGCCCAACGAGGAGATCAAGGGGCGTATCATTGGCCGCGAAGGCCGCAACATCCGCGCCTTCGAGGCCATCACCGGCGTGACCGTGCTCATCGATGATACGCCCAACGCGGTCGTCCTTTCCGCGTTCGACCCGGTGCGCCGCGAGATCGCCCGCGAGGCCATGCATCGACTTATCCTGGATGGCCGCATCCACCCCACGCGGATCGAGGAGATCGTCACCAAGGTCAACCAGGAAATCGACGAAGCCATCCTCAAGGCCGGTGAAGAGGCGGTGGTGCGTGCCGGCCTGCCGCCCCTGCACCTGGAAATCGTCAAGTTGCTGGGGCGCCTTCGCTTCCGCCACAGCTTCGCCCAGAACATCCTGGATCACTCGGTCGAAGTCGCTCACCTGACCGGCATCATGGCGGCCGAACTTGGCCTCAACGTCAGCATCGCCAAGCGCGCCGGCCTGCTCCACGACATCGGCAAGGCCCTCGATCACGAGGTCGAAGGCACCCATGCCCTCATCGGTGCCGAGTTCGTCAAACGCTACGGCGAATCCGAGGAAGTCGTCAACGGGGTGGCCTCGCATCACGACGAAGTCCCTCCCGCCGCCCCCTACGGAATCCTGGTCGGCGCCGCCGACGCCATCAGTGCCTCCCGTCCCGGCGCGCGCTCCGAAACCACCACCACCTACCTGAAACGGCTGGAAAACCTCGAGAAGATCGGGCGCTCCTTCGCCGGGGTGGACAAGTGTTTTGCCGTCCAGGCCGGCCGCGAACTGCGCGTCATGGTGCATCCCGACCAGGTCAGCGACGAACAAGCCTTTACCCTCGCCCGCAATCTCGTCCGCAAGATCGAAGACGAACTCCAGTATCCCGGCCAGATTCGCATCACGGTCATCCGCGAATCGCGCACCGTCGAGTTCGCCAAGTAGCCGGACGCGGCTTGTCCCAAGCCGCAGCGCGCCTTGCCCGCAAAGACTCTGGAACCGCCGCCGACCCACTCCTTGCCGACGCGCTGCGAGTTGAGACGACTCGCGGCCCGGAGCGCCCGCCACCGGCCCGGCTTGGGGGTCCGGCGTCGGACCTGACCCACCGCCTTAATCCGGCCGGTTGATATACCCGCGGCCTTCGCTCCACTCGAACTTCGCGTTGAAACTGCCCAACGTCAGACCTTCGCCCGACGCCACGTAGTCCCGCATCAGCTTCGCCAGCCGGCCGGTCACGTCGGGATACCTCTCGGCGACATCGTGCAACTCTTCCGGGTCACGCTCGAGTTGGTAGAGTTGCGGCCGGTAAGGGCCGTGTTGCGCCTCCGGTTTCCAGACCTGGCTGTAGTTCCACTCCCGCGTGCGCACCGCGCCGACCCACCCGTAGGTCTGCATCACAAACTCGCGTAAACTCTGGCCGGTTCCCGCGACGAGCGGCCAGAAATTCTGCCCGGTCACCCGGCGCGGCGGCTTCAGTCCGAGCAAATGCAGCAACGTGGGCATCACGTCGGGCATCTGGACAAATCCCGAGACCCGTTTGCCGGCAAATTGACGGCCCGGCAACCGGACCAGCATCGGGATATGCGTCACTTGCCCCCGCAATTTGTCCGGACCTTTCACAAACTGTCCCTGCTCGCCCAGCATCGCGCCGTGGTCCGCCAGAAAAACCACCACCGAGTTCTCGAACAGGCCAGACTCCCGAATCGTGTCGAGCACCTTGCCGAACCAGAAATCGACGCAACTGGCCTCGCCCGCGTAGTTGGCGCGGAACCGTTTTCGGATATCCTCCGGCAACGGCACGGTGGCGTAAGGCGGCTCGACGAAACTCGGGCCCTTGGCGTGCGGGAGGTATTTCTTCAGAAACCGTGCGGGTGGATCCCATGGTTCATGCGGATCGAACGCCTCGACCTGGAGGTAGAACGGCCGTTCGCTCCGGTTCTCCTTCAGCCAATCGATCGCTTCCTGGGCGACCAGTTGCACCAGCGATTCGCCTCGTTTCTTCCAGCGGTCGCGATTCGCCTTGTACTGGCTCAGGAAGCCGTGGAGTCCCGGGAACCTGGCCAGATAAGCCTCGGAAACCAGGTCGCTGACATCGAGCAACCGGTGCGGCGAGGTGCCGTAGGAATCGGCTTCCTGCCCGCGAATCCAGCGGAAGACGTTGAATCCGCGCTGAAAATTCCGGCCCGGCCGAAAAAAGTGCGGGAGGTCCGCCACTAGCGCGGTCAGGTAGCCGGACATCAACAGCGTCTCCGCCAGCGTCACGTCCTCGTAATAGAGCGGATGCCAGCCGGGCAACTGCACCGGTTCGTGCTGCGGAAAGTAGTAGCACGGAATCACGCGCCGCCCCGTGTAAAGCGTCCGCCGGATGACGATCGTCGGCATGCCTTCCGGGTAAAAATCGTCCAGGATCACGCAGTCCTGCGCGAACCGGTTCAGGTTCGGACATTCGACCCATTGACTGCCGTAGCAGGCCAGGTTATCGCGCCGGAAAGTGTCGCTGACGAGCACGATCAGGTTCAGATTGTTCCCCCGCTGCTGCGGCGGCCGTTCCCAGCTTGAACCAGTCGGCTCAGTCAATTCGGCCGCGGACGCGCTGCTGGAACCACCGCCAACGATCCCGGCCGCTGCCAGGGCGCCGTGACGGAGAAAGTCGCGCCGGGAATGCTTCGACGAAGAACCGGCTGAATCAAGTTTACGCGTCATGGTCAAACCCTATGGGCCAGGCGTCTTTCACGCAAACCGGATTTGCTCCCCGTGCCGACCGAAGCGCCAGCGGTCGAGGATCGACGGTTTCCACGCATCCCGCAGGCGCACTTCCCCGACTTTACTGACCAGACCCTGGGATAGAATACAGTTTGCCAGCGGCCAATTTGCCCTGGGGCTAGGCGTGCGGGTAGGAGGGTATCCTCGGCGATACTCGACTGCCCGCGCAACGACGCCCCAGGGCAAATTGGCCTTGGCCCGGA
>JAGWYX010000227.1 GCA_018969165.1 Verrucomicrobiota bacterium | reverse complement strand
CGTGTGCATTTCGTTTTACTTGACATGGTGATTGACGAACGTAAAGTGACGGCATGCAAGCGCAAGCATCAGCCGCAGCAGTCCTGCAGGAGAACGTCGCGCCTCGCCAGCGGCAGCGCAGCATTTTCGACCTGGCGCGAGAGTTCACCCGAATCTCGAAACTTCACGACGGTTTGATTCCGCAAACAGTGGCGGCGGCCATTCTGGGCGTCAGCCGGCAGCGCATCCACCAATTGGTCAAGGAGGGCACGTTCAGCTACTGGGGATTCTACGGCCAGAAATGGCTCTCGCAGAAAGAGATCATTTCGTTCGCGCGGCTTCATCGGAAGCCCGGAGAAAACCAGTACACCTTGAGCGTTAAAAACCTGTGGCGAGTTTGGAAAACGTCAAAAGAGGTCGCGGATGAAGCCACGAAGGGCATACCTCGAAAAGGATATTGACATTCGTTAAGATGCATGGCAGGCTGGTCCATCATGAGTCGATTCGTTCGAACCGCAACCAGCGCGGGACGGAGCCAGCGGACGACGGCGCCGCGTGGTCGGTCCGGGAAGGCCGGTTGGAGGTGAAAGGGGGTCAGTCGGAGTATGGCTGATGGATCGGTTGGGGTAGCGGCGCTGCCGTGGTGGGAACGGATGCTGACCAAGGAGGAATTGACTCGGCTGATTGGCGTGTGAGCACGGAAGCGGGGAGAGAGTCACGCCCGACACATCGAAACCCGCATGAAACGCCTGTCCGAGGAATGCGGTTGGAAATACCTGCGGCAGGTAACGGCGGATTCGTTTGAGGCCTGGCGCAAGAAGCAAGCCAACCTGGCGGCCAGGACCGTGAACGAGTACCAGAATACGGCGTCGCTGTTCCTGAATTGGCTGGCGCGCAAAGGGTGCGCGGAGAATCTGTTGCGGTCGGTGGTCAAGGTGAGCACGAAGGGGAACAAGACGTATGAGCGACGGGCATTTAGCCTGGCCGAGGTTGAGCGGCTGTTGGCGGTCGCCGGCAGAGATTCCGCCTGACCTACCTCGTCGCCGTGAGCACGGGGCTGCGACGGAACGAACTCGCGCAACTGCGCTGGGGCGACGTGCACCTGGACTGCCCGACACCGGCGGCCAGGCTGCGGGCAGCGACCACGAAGAACCGAAAGGAGGAGGTTGTTCCGCTGCCGCCCCAGGTCGCGGAGGCGTTGTTGGTGATCCGATCGGATGGCTGTAAGCCCGAGGACTTGGTGTTCGCTGGCCGGATGCCGACGATGAAACAGATGCATGCGCACCTGGCGGCCGCGGGGATCGAGCGATTCGATGGTCTGGGCGGCAAAGTGGATTTCCACGTGTTGCGAAAGACCTGCAACACGATCCTGGGGCGAATGGGAGTGCCGGACGCCTTGCGGATGAAACTGATGCGGCACAGTGACCCGCGGTTGACGGCGGTCACCTACTGACCAAAAGCAATTGGCGGTGTCGCATGTCGTGGCTCAGTTTCCGGCCTTCAAGGTGTCGGCGGGGAATGGGCAACCAGACGGGACCACCGAAGCGACTGCTGCGAGAGAGGACACACAAAAAGACACACAAAGATTAGTCGCGTCCAGTCTGGCGGTGTCGCCTCCTGTCGCAACCTCGGCGAAAGCGGAAGCGCAGCAAAGTCCGATAAACATTGGGGAATGTCGCGATTTGGCGTCTCCTGTCGCTTCCGGTCCGTCAAGGGCGCAAGCGGGGAACTGGCGGAGAGAGGGAGATTCGAACTCCCGGTGCTGTTTAGGCACTCACGCTCTCCAGGCGTGCGCATTAAACCACTCTGCCATCTCTCCACCGGCGGCTCTAATCTGCGTGAGCCGCCCCGCGCGCGCAACGATTTTTGCGGGTCGCCGTCAAGCCGCTGTCGGCGATTTACTGACCAGACCCTGGCTGCCGCCACCGGGCGGTGGGGAAACTCAAGATTCTCGACCTGCCGATCCCCGCCTTTGACCCGGCGGACGAGAGGTTTGACTGATGCAAGGACCCGATGAGCGAGGCGCGCCTCGCTAGAACTCGAACCGCACGTCGCCCAGGCGGGCGGCCAATTCGTCGAGCACGCGCGCTTCGTCGGCCGGGTCGCGGGCGAGGAACGTGACGCTGAAGCGGAGATAGGCGCCCGCGTCGTCCCAGGGCACGGTCGAGATCAATTTCTCGGTGATCAACCATTGGGAGACGTCCTCGGCGCTCCGGAATTCCAGCCGTGACCCGCTGGTGTGGGTGGCCGCGCGGGGCGCCGGCACGTAGAGGAAGAAGGAGCCTTGCGGTTTGCGGGCGCTGAATCCGGCCCCGCGCAGGACCCGCACCAGCGCGTCCATGCGCCGCGAGTATTTGGCCGCAATCCGCTGGGTGATTTCGGGGTGATCGAAACCGTAGGCGGCGGCATGCTGGATGGCCAGGAACTGGCCGGAATCGGTGTTGTCCTTCACGTCCCCATAGGCCTTGACGATCCATTCATTGCCGGCGACGAAGCCGCAGCGCCAGCCGGTCATGTTCAAACTCTTGCTGGCCGAATGCAGCTCGACTCCGACTTCCTTGGCGCCGGGAGTGGCCAGGAAGCTCAATGGCTTGCCTTCAAACACCAGCGCCGCATAAGCGGCGTCGTGGATGACGATGAGGTGGTGGCGTTGCGCGAAGGCGACCACCGCCGCGAAGAACTCGGGCGTGGCGCTGGCGCCGGTCGGGTTGTTGGGATAGTTCAGGACCAGGGCCTTGGCCTTGACCAGCACCTCGCGCGGCACCGCCTCGAGGTCCGGCAGAAACCCGTTCGCCTCGATCAACGGGAGGTGGTGCACCAGGCCCCCGTAGTACCGGGCATGGGTGCCGAACACCGGGTAGCCGGGCGTGGTCATGAGCACCACCTCACCGGGATTGACGAACGCGGCGGGCAGGATCGAGAGGGCGGCCTTGCTGCCGATCGAGTGGATCACCTCGGTGTCCGGGTTGAGGTCCTTGACGCCGCACACGCGGTCCAGATACCGCGCCGCGGCCTGCTTCAGCACGGCGTCGCCATTGTCCGCGTAGCCGCGGTTTTCAGGCTTGAGCGCTTCGCGGTGCAGCTCGAGGACCACTTCCCCGAAGGCCATCTCGTCCGGTTCGCCGACTCCGAGATCCAGAATCTCGGCGCCCGGGTGGGCGGCCAGGGCGGCGCGTTTGGCCCGTTTGATCTTTTCAAACTTGTAGATCGCGTTCGTGCGGCCGTATTGGCGGCCGCCGATCCGCTCGGCGAACAGACTTTGGATGTAGGAGTCCGACATCGTTGCAACTTCCGGGGGCGGAAGATAACGGAGGGGCGCGCGGGATGCAAGCGGCGCGCGCGGGCGCGCCCGCCGGCGCACCGCCGCACCTCGGCAGTCCGGTGGCCCCGCGGTCGGGATCCCGGGGAAATGCGCGGCCAATTAATGCAAAGAAGTGGACAATAAATGTACAGCGAATTGGGGGGCCAGGATTTCTATTGAAGGCATTGAATCATCTTATGAATGTCGCTGCCCGCCCTTCTTCCCGCGCGCCCCTGGCCTCCGCGCCGGTTTCCTGTCTCCTGCGGCCCGTGCCGGTGTCGGCCTCCGCGGCCCTGGCCGAGTTCAAGCGCGCGGCGCTCCTGAGCGGGCTGCGCCGGTGCAAGCTGTTCAGCGATCCGCCGGCGGTGGACCTGGACGCGGTGGCGCGGGTGTCGGTGATGAAGCTGGTGGCGCAGGGCGATTGCCTGTTTCACCAGGGGGCGCCGGTGGAGGGTTTCTACATCGTGCAACGGGGGGCCATCAAGGTGTACCGGGTGACGCAGGCCGGGCGGGAGCAGGTGATCCACGTGTATCGCGCCAATGAATCGTTGGCGGAGGAGGCGTTGGTTTCGGAGGCCGGCTATCTGGCGGAGGGTCGGGCGATGGAGGAATCGCAAGTGGTGCTGGTGCGGAAGCGGGAATTTCTGGCGTTGCTGAAGGGGGAGCCGGACCTGGCCCTGCGGGTGCTGCGGGCGATGGAGCAGCACCTGCGCCTGCTGGTGGAGTTGCTCGATGACCTCAAACTCAAGGACATCAAGACCCGGGTGGCCAACTGGCTGCTCCAGCATTGTCCGAATCCGGACAGCGCCCAGCCCTGGGTGCTGGAGTTGGCGACCACCAAGCGGATGCTGGCGGCGGAGCTGGGCACGGTAAGCGAAACGCTGTCGCGCACCTTGGCCAAATTGCGCGATCAAGGATTCCTGCGCGTGGACGGGCAGCGGATCACGCTGCTTTGTCCGATGAAGCTGGCGCAACTGGCGCGCGGGTCCGGTGGAGCCGCGCGGGTGGCGTTGGGTGGATTGGCTACCCGCAATGGCGCGCCGTCCCTGCGCCCGCGCTCGCCGCTGTTCGCCGGCCGGTCCGGAGAATTTCCGTATGTCCTGCCGCGCGCCGCGATGACGGCCTGATCAGCGTCCGAGTTGGCTCAGCCAGGGGTCCACCCAGGGAGCGATCCGGGTGGCCAGGTGGTGGGCGTAGAGTGCGGCCAGCAAGCCGGCGAACACATCCATTGTGTAATGCGCGCGGAGGACCAGCACGGTGGCGATCTCGAAGAGGGCCAGCAGCGCGCCGCCGACCATTCCCGGTACGCCGAACGCCGACCCCAGGCACAACGCGCCATAGACCGCGATGGCCGTGTGACCGGAGAAGAACAGGTCGTTGGCCGTGCCATAGGTCACCAGCAGGGCGGGGAACCCCGGGTAGCGCCAGATCATCCCCGGCGGGGTCGGCAGCGCGCAATAGGCCTGGCAGATTTGCCGCAGCGCGAAGACCAATCCCAAACCGACAAACGGCGCGAACGTCGGCCCCCAGATCGCCGACGCCAGGAGGTAAACGCCGAGCAGGTCGATACCGAGCGAACTGAGGATCAATAGTCCGTCGGCGTGCCGTGGATGCGCCAGCAGCCAGCGGTGCCAGCGGGCGGTGCGATCGTGGACACGGTCGCGGATGGTGCCACCCTCGGTGGCGGTCGGGTTGACACGACGACCGATCCGGGCCTGCGACCAGAACCAGAGTCCGAGGCTGGCGGCGACGACCAGCAGACGCGGCAACCATAAGCCGAGCGGCACGATTGCCAGCAAAGGGGCCGGATGCAAGGTCATACCGCGCGCCCGGGCGGAGCAGCAGGCCAGCAGGAAATGGCCAAGTCGCCTGGCCGCGTTAGGCGGACTTCGAGCGGCTGGCGCGGCGCGCTCATTCCTGCACCTCCGGGCTCTGGATTCCCATCAGGTCTTCGAGTTGCCGCTTGATCTCCGGCAGCAAAGGATCGGGGTCGGCGTGACTGTCGCGGGCGGGACTGACTTCGATCGCGTCGCCGACGGTCACGTTGGCTGAGATCGGCCCATGTTTCCCGACGCGATCCGTGAGGTCTTCTTCGAAGCGTTCGAGGGTCTCGAGGAATCGTTGCGCGGGTGAGTTCTCGCTCAAATAACCGGGAGGATAATGGGCCAGTTGCAGGGCGAGATTGGCGTTGGCCAGGTCTCGCCAGCGCCGGTCGCGCTCCGATTCGCTGAGGTCGCCCTTGACCAGGTCGGGGAGGATGGCCGCCCGCAGCCGTTTGACGCGTTCATAGGCCGTACCGTCGTGATTGCCGCCCGTCCATTCGTCTTCGAGCGGGGCGAGGATGGCGTGCATCAGGCGCGGCAACCGGTCGGCGACCAATCCCGGGTTGGGGTGGCCCAGGTGCTCGAGTTCCTTGAGAGTCAGGAGCGCTTCGCCGACTTTCCGGATGCGCTCCAGGGGGGCGAGGTGCCGGTGCGGGGTCCAGGTCAAGCGGGACTCGATTTGGTCGAGCACGGCCGCGACGGCGGCAGGGACATCGCCATGGAAACGGTAGCGGATGGCCACCGGGTGGACGACGATCTTGGCGGGCGGCTCGAGCCTGGCGCGTTTCCTGGCCGCCGACCGGGCGATGACCGCGATGCCTTCCATCAGGTGATTGAGCCGGTCGTTGGTACGGGAGATGTGGCCTTCGGGAAAAATCACCAGCGGCCGTTCGGCGTGTTCGAGGATGTCGATGGCGGTGTGCAGGGCGGCGCGATCGATGCCTTCGCGATAGACGCTGAAGGCCCCCGCGCGCGGCAGGAGGAAGGCCAGGGTGGGACGCTGCGTGAAGAGGTGCCAACTGGCCATGATGAAGAATGGGGAGCCGGCCGCGCGGGCGAGCATGCCCAGCACCAGGGGGTCTTCGTCGCGACTGTGGTTGGGGGCCAGGATGATGCCGTGACCGGCGCGGAGGGAGGCCTTTAGGTGCTCGACGCCCGCGCAGCCGACCTCGGTGACGCCGTAGTGCTGGCGTAACAACCGCGGGACACAGCAGCTCAGCAACCTGGGCCAGAGCCGACCGTGCCGGGGCGGCACGGGCACGTAGGGTTTGTCAATGACGACCCTCCGCATCGAATCCGGCGCCGGTCCGATCAGCATGCGACCCAGGATAGCGGATCGGTCCGGACCACGCGAGTGTTTTGGTGGCCGTAGCGGCCTTAGTGCCTGTTTTAAAACTCCGTGGGGTCCTGTTTTCGAGGAAAAGGCTGGAGGGCGAGGCGCGACCGAGGGAGCATCCCCGCAGTGGGCTGTGACCGAGGGAGCAACGAAGCCAGCCGGCC
>JAGWYX010000226.1 GCA_018969165.1 Verrucomicrobiota bacterium | reverse complement strand
GCGCGCGGCGGCGCGGGCCAGGTTGTGGGCGTCGGTGTCGCACAGGGCGACCACTTCGAGGCGGGGGTGTTTGAGGAAATTATCCAGGTCACCCCAGCCCATGCCGCCGACGCCGATGCAGGCGTGGTGGAGCTTGCCGTTGGGCGAGGCGGCGCGCAGGCCGGATTCCAGGACGAACGGCGCGGTGAGCGTGGCAGTGGTTGCGGTGCGTAAAAACTGGCGCCGGGAGAAGGAAATCTTTTGGCTCATGCATCGAGCATGGCCCGCGGGGAAAGGGTTTCAAGCGCAATCTCCGCGCGGACGGCGGCTTGTCCCAAGCTGCGGCGGGCTGGCGCGCCAGCGAGTGGAGAAATTGCCGCGGTTTGTTTGGTGTCTGGGTGCCGCGAGTTGGGCCAACTCGAGGTCCGGAGGTCCCAAACTACTGGATATTCGGCATGACCGGCGGGGCGTTGGAGGGATCGATGCTGCCCATGGACATGCCGGCTTGGGTCTGGACCTTGCGCGAGGAATCGGCGCTGTAAACTTCTTGCAGGGCGGGATAGGCCGCCTTGGCTTTGGGGCCGATTTCACCCAACGCGTAGGCGGCCAGGCGGCGCACCTCGCTGTCCTTGTGTTTGAGCAAGGGGATGAGATCAGGCACGGCGGGGACCGAGCGTTCGCCGGCCATGGCCAAGGCGATGCAGGCTTCCTCGACGACATTGGTGTCGCTGCTCTGTAAGGCGGCGATCTGATTTTGAACGTTTACCCGCGCGCCCGGATTTCGTGAGCAGCCGTTTACAAGCAACAGGAAGCCGACGGCAAAGCCAAGGCAGGCCGGAATCAGTGAAGCAGGTTTCATAGCGAGCCCAATTTAGCCCGGGCCATCGTGCCATTTCAATCGAGAAAAATGACTGGTTGGCAGCGAATTTCCGGGTTCAGGGCGGATTTCCAGCCTGTGCGGTCAAACGCACACTTAACAGGTCGGTGGGATCGTGCGATAAGGGGTTAGTAGCCGACCGCTTCAATCCCTGCTGGGGTCGTCGCGGCGGCTTGGAAGCGACGAAACGGTGATGAGCGAATTGCTGCCGTGGGCGGGAGGACGAATGGGGAAGGCGGATTGCGGAACGCAACGCCCAAGCATGCGTCCTTCCGCGGCGCGCGGTCTGCAGACGGTGCAGGCCCTCCGCGTGGCGGTGGACTTCCGGGCCGGCAAGGCATGGTTGGCGCCCGTGGATCATCACTTGACGCGTTCGGGTGAATGCCTTACGGTTTCGTCAGTTTCACCAATGCTGAACAACCAGACCGACTATTTATGAAGAACGTTAACCGGGTCATTGATGGTGCGGATCGACTCCGACACCGGTGGGCCGATGCTTTCACGCTGATCGAACTGCTGGTGGTGATCGCCATCATTGCGATCCTGGCCGGCATGCTGCTGCCGGCTTTGGCCAAGTCCAAGACCAAGGCCCAAGGCATTCTTTGCATGAACAACAGCAAACAAGTCGCCCTGGCCTGGATCATGTTCGCCGACGACAACAACGGCAACTTGATTGGGGACCTGGACGGCGGCAATGTGCAATCGCTGAGCAGCAGCAACCAGACGTGGGTGTTGGGCTGGCTGGATTTCACCGGTGGAAACACGTTCCCGGCCTGGGCGGGGGGCAGCGCGGATACCAACACCTTTGTCATCAGCTCCCTGTCCCCGATGTCGCCCTATTACGGGCACGCGCAGGGTGTCTTCAAATGCCCGGCCGACAAGAGCCTGAGTTATGGCAGCCGAGGGGCACCGCGGGTGCGCAGCATCTCGATGAACGGCTACTTGGGACCGCGGGCCGGACCTTACACGGGCGGCTATATCCAGTTCTCGAGCATCGGTCAGATTGTCAATCCGTCTCCGGCTAACTGCTGGGTCATGCACGACGAGCGCGAAGACAGCATCAACGACGGCTGGTTCGCGGTGGACATGACCGGTTACGATCCCCCGAATCCGCGGTCCTTCACCATCGTGGATTACCCGGCGAGTTATCACAATAACGCCTGTGGTTTCTCCTTTGCGGACGGCCACGCTGAAATCCACCTCTGGCACGACCCGCGCACATTCCCGGTCTTGAAGAAAGGCCAGTTGCTGCCGCTGGGTGTCGCCTCGCCGAACAACCAGGATGTGGACTGGATGCAGCAGCGTACTTCCTCGAAGCAAAAGAATCCGACCCGGGTAGATTAAGGGTTCAACGTCCCCCATCCAGGTCGGAGATCGGAGATCGCCATTTCAAGGAATCGGACCGCGAGTTGTCCGCGACTCGCGGCGAGTCGGCACGCACGGCGTCGGCGGATGTCTTTCGGTCGGATTGGGCCCTTGGCAGAGCGGCGGTGGACCGCCGCACTCCAAGACGCTGTCGCGTCGGCACCGACCCATTCTGGTTCTGGCTCCGACCCCGTAGGGGAGACGTTTCGACGGTCGGCTTTCTCCCTGCTCTGAACCCCAACGGGGCGCGCCGCTGACCACGTGCCCTCGCGGTGGGATGTTTCCGGACGCGCCATCCCGGAGTCCCCCCCTTGCATGCCGCGTTGGACTACCATTTCCACGGAAGGCCAGATATACTCGTGGATCACGTGAACTCCGAACCGGACAAGGGGCAGAGTCGCTCGGGCGCAAGCCTACCGAGCCGTGCTGTGCCACCGTCGAGCCCGCCTCCGTCCTACCGGCCGCTGAGCCGACGCCTGATCGCGGCCTTCGGGGTCGGGCTGCTGGCACTGATCGGTTTCCTGGCGGTTGACGCCGCTTTCCGCCACCGCCCGCCTCCGGTGACGGTGCCCATCCCGGCGGATTTGGGCCGGTTGGATCCGCAGGTGCGGGCCTATGTGACCGAGAAGGTGCATTGGGTGCAGGAGGCGCCGCAAGAGGCGCGCCGCGAGGCCACTCTTGGGCTGGTGTATGCCGTCAACGGGCTGTGGAAGGAGGCGCGGTTGGCGTTCGAGAATGCCGCCCGTCTGAAGCCGCGCGAGCCGCTGGCGCAGCTCTACGTCGGCGTCGCAACACAGGAGTTGGGTGAACTGGTTGCCGCGCAGGACATCTTCCGGCAAGTTGCCGGTCGGTTTCCCGAGTTCGCGCCTGGCTATTATCGGTTGGGCGCGGCGCTGTTGCGCGGCGGGCTGGTGGGCGAGGCGGGAGGGGCGTTTGAGCGGTTGATCGCGCTGGCTCCGAGCGAGTGGCGCGGTTACGCCGGGCTTGGCGACGTGAGGCTGCGTCAGGGCCGGTTTGCCGACGCGGCGCAACTGCTGGAGCAGGCGCTCAAGATCGATCCGGGCGCGACCGAAGCCCATCATCTGCTGGGGTTGGCCTACCGCGGCCTGGGGCGGACGAACGAGGCGCAGCGCGAGTTGGGGCTGGGCACCGATGCCAAAATTTACCCGATGCCGGACGCCTGGTCGAACATGGCCTGGCAGCACATGCGATCGTTGCCGGACCAATTCACGATGGCCGCGGACTATGCCCGGCTCGGCATGCCCGAGCGGGGAGTGGCGCTGCTGGAGACCGCGCGGGAATATCATCCCGGCAATCCGTCCGTGATGCACGCCCTGGCCGAGGCTTACGTGAACGCCGGCCACCCGGACAAGGCGCGCGCCCTGCTTCTCGAGCAGGTCCAGACCGATCCCCAGGACGTGTCCGCGTATGTCCAGCTCTCGACGTGCTGCTCGACCTTGGGATTGACCAACGACGCCCTCGAGTTCGCCCGCCGCGCGGTGGCCCTGGGCTCGAACACGGTCGCCCCGCACCTGGCCGCCGCCAACGCCTGGTTGGCCATGACCAATGACGCGGCCGCGCTGGCGGAATTGAACCTGGCCGCGCGACTGGATCCCAAGAGCGCGCGAATCCACGACCAGATTGGCGACGTGCTCCTGCGCAACCTGGACCGTCCGACCGAGGCCCTGCAGCAATTTCAGCAGGCGGCGGCGCTGGACCCGACGTCGGTCGCGGCGTTGGTGCGAGTAGCGGACGCGTGCCTGCGGCTCAAACGGGCGGAGGAGGCGCGGCAGGCGATTGCGGCGGCGCGCGCGTTGGCGCCCAATGAGCCGGTCATCCGGGTGCTGGAACAGCGGTTGGAGAAAGTGGCGGTTCAACCATGAATTCAAGGCCAGACGTGGGAGCCGGCGCGATCGCGTCTTGGAGTGCGGCGGTTTACCGCCGCTTTGCCAGGAACACAACGGCACCGCACGCGATCGGACCGCGGCTTGTCCCAAGCCGCAGCGCGTGCCGAACCGCCGCGGGTCGCGGACAACCTGCGGTCCGGTTCCCGGGAAGATGGAGCGGACGGACGTCCGCTGTTCGCTGGTTACAGGGAAATCTGCTGGGCTTGGGCATCGCCGCGTGGCTGTTGGCGGGTTGCTCGAAGCCGCCCGAGACAAACCCGGCCCAGCCGACCACCGCGGTTCATGCGGCCAGGTCCGCGCCGGCGGAATCCACACCCGCTGGCTCGGTGGGCGGTCCGTGGTTCGAGGAGGTAGCCGCGCGAGCGCACGTGGATTTTCAGCATACCTCCGGTCACACCCGGCGATTCTACATGCCGGAGATGGAGACCGGTGGGGTCGGGTTGCTCGATTATGATGGAGACGGACTGCTGGATATTTTTTGCGTGCAGGGCGGGTCGCTGGATCCGGCGGTGACGAATCGGCCCGGGTGCAAGCTCTATCATAACCTTGGCCACTGGCAGTTCGAGGATGTGACGGCACGCGCCGGGGTCGGCGGTCACGGCGAATACGGCATGGGCTGCGCCTGCGCCGATTACGACGGGGACGGGCGGGTTGACATTTATGTCACGACGCTGGGGCACAACCTGCTATATCATAATAATGGCGACGGCACGTTCACCGAGGTGGCCACGCGCGCGGGGGTCACCAACGGTTCCTGGAGCACGAGCGCGGCGTTTTTCGATTACGACGGCGACGGCCGCCTGGATTTGATGGTGGCCAATTACCTGCACTGGTCGATCGCGACGGAGTTGGATTGCTTCTCGCGGGGCGGGCTGCCGGATTACTGTTCGCCGCTCAATTACAAGGCGCCGGCGATGGACACCCTCTACCACAACCGGGGCGACGGCACCTTCGAGGACGTCACGCTGCGGGCCGGGCTGGACAAGGCCTATGGCAACGGGCTGGGGGTGGTATGCGCGGACTTCAACCAGGACGGGCGTCCGGACATCTTCGTCGCCAACGACGCGATGCCGAATCAGCTTTGGATCAACCAGGGCGACGGGACGTTCAAGGACGAGGCCCTGCTGCGCGGTTGCGCGGTCAACGCGATGGGCATGACCGAGGCCGGCATGGGGATCGCGGCCGTGGACGTCTTCCAGCGCGGGTGGTTGGACCTGTTCGTGACCCACCTGGTCAATGAAGGCAATCGGCTTTGGCTGAATACCAACGGCTATTTTGTCGATGCCGTCCTCCCCAAGGGCCCCGGCGCGCCCAGCCTGCCCGACACCGGGTTCGGGGTCGTCTTCGCCGACTTCGACAACGACGGCCAGCTCGATGTGTATGTGGGCAATGGCAAAGTGCGGTTGGGCGACACGCAACCGGACCCAGAAGATCCGTACGCCGAGCCGAACACGTTGCTGCGCGGCTTGGGCAACGGGCAATTCGAGGAAATCCACCCGGCGGGCGGTACCGATCCGGTGCTGCTGGCTACCAGCCGCGGCGTGGCGGTGGGTGACCTGGACAACGACGGTGCGCTGGACCTGGTCGTGATGAACAAAGACGGCCCGGTGCACGTGCTGCGGAATCGGGTCGGTCAGCGCGGGCATTGGATCATGTTCCGAATTCTGAACCGACGGGGATGCGATGCGATTGGCGCCAGGGTGCGATTGGAGGCGGGCGGCCAGGCGCAATGGCGTTGGGTCATGCCCAACCAGAGCTACTGTTCGAGCATCGATCCGCGGGTCCACTTCGGTCTTGGCCCCATTGAGCAGGTCCAGCGGGTCACCGTTTTCTGGCCCGATCATTCGCAGCAGAACTTCGGCCCGCTCGCCGCGGGGCATCCGTATGTGCTCCGCGAGGGGTCGGACCACGCGGAGGGGTCCTGAACCGCTTCTGGAGCGCGTCTGCAAGACCAAGCCGCGTCACCGCTTTGGACCACCAGCAACGGCGGGGAGCTTGGGGCGAAAGCGTCGTTGCCGCCGCGCCGAGCGGCTCCTCGGCCTTACCCATCCCCGGCTCAGGGGAAGCTGCCTGTTCCTTTCGGATCTGCTCACGGCCCAGGAACCAGAATGGGGCTGAGCCGGCGCGCCAGCGTTTTGGAGTGCGGCGGTCCTCCGCCGCTTTGCCGAGGGCACATCCGGAAAGCGCCAGCGGACAGGCGCACTCCAAAACCTGGCGGTCGAGTTGGCGGTTCAGGGAAGTCTGCCGGTTTCGCGATGGCGCGTGCAACGGGACCCTGAACCGCACGCGATCGGAGCGCGGCTTGTCCCAGGCCGCGGTGGGCTGGCGCGCCAGGGTGTGGAGAAGTTGCCGCGAATTGTTTGACGGCTGGGCGCTGCGAGTTGAGACAACTCGCGCTCCGGTTCAGGGCTCGCGCGCGGAGATGACTTTTCAGTTTGCTTTGCCGGAGGGTTCCTGCCAGTGCTTGGTCATCACTCG
>JAGWYX010000225.1 GCA_018969165.1 Verrucomicrobiota bacterium | reverse complement strand
TCTGCGTGACTGGGCCGAGCAAGCGACGCTGGCCGGCGGCGTGGTGTTGGATCCGGATCCGCCGCGCAAGTCGTTTCGCAGCCAGGCCCAGCGCCGGCTGCTGGAACAACGCGCCGAGGGCGCCGACCGCGTGTCGGTCCTGGTGTCCTCGCAACTGGCGCGCGAGGGTGCCGCGCGGCGAACCACGCTCCTCCTCAAATCGCGCTTCAGCGCGTCAGAAATCGACGAATCGATCCGCAGGCTGATCCGGTCCGGCCACGCCACGGTTTGCGGGGAATGGGTCGCCGATCGCGCGTGGTGGGTGACGCAGTGCCAGCGCGCGGCCGTCGCTATCGACGCGGCCCATCGGGCGCATTCGGAGCGGGTGGGTCTGCCCGTGAGCGAGCTGCGGACGGCCGTGACGGCGCACTTGCCGGCGCCTGAGGTATTCGATGCCCTCGTGGCCGATCTTTGCCAAACCGATTTCGGCATCGTCGGCACGGCGATTCGCCGCGCCAGCCATCGCCCGGCGCTGCCGCCTCACCTCGAGACGGAGGGCGCGCGCATCCGCGCGCTACTCGCGGCCAAACCGCTCGAACCACCGTCGCGCAAGGAACTGGCCCCGGACAACGTGGGACAGCAAGCCTTGAGGTTCCTGCTCGACACGGGCGAGGCGATCGACCTTGGCCCCGAGCTGGTCTTGCTGGCCGGTCCGTTCGAGCAGGTCCGCCAGACCGTCAGCCGGCTTCTGCGCGAGCGCGGCGCGGCGACGGTCAGCGAACTGCGGCAGGCTGTTGGCACCAGTCGCCGGATCATGGTGCCGTTGCTCGAACGGTTGGATCGCGACGGCGTCACGCGGCGCGAGGGCGATCGACGGGTGCTCCGGTCCGCCGGTTAAAGGTGGTGACGTTTGACCCGGCGAGGCGCGGGCGGCCAAGCCGGAAGAAACGCTTGAATTACCCGGACGGCCCGCGTCAGTCTGAGGCAGCGTCGCGCCGGCGATTGGCCGCCGCAAATAGCTGAACCACCATGAAGACTTCGATGAGCCGTCGTCAGTTCCTCCAACAATCCTCGGTGCTGGGCGCCGGCCTGGCCGCGCTCGGTCCCGCCGCCGTCGGGCGCGGAGCGGACTCGCCCGGCCGGAAGGTGGTGCTCGGCTTCATGGGCGTCAACGGCCGCGGCACCGACTTGATCAAAGGCTTCACCGCGTTGCCGGGTGTCGAAGTCGCCTACGTTTGCGACGTGGACGAGCGCGCGGTGGCCAAGGGCATCCGCGCGGCGACGGTCCGCCAGCCCACCGCGCCCAAAGGGGTCAAGGATTTTCGCCGGGTCCTGGATGATCGCGACGTGGATGCGCTGGTGATCGCGACGCCGGATCACTGGCATGCGGCGGCGACGATCCTGGCTTGCGCCGCTGGCAAGCATGTTTATGTGGAAAAGCCCGCCTGCCACAACCCGCACGAGGGCGAATTGATGGTGGCCGCGGCGCGCAAGTACCGCCGGTCCGTCCAGCTCGGCACCCAACGGCGCAGCATGCCCGGCATCCTCGAGGCCATCGAGCGGCTGCGCGGCGGCGCACTCGGACGGGTGCTGTTCGCGCGCGCCTGGTACACCGCCACCCGCCCGTCGATCAGCCACGGCAAGGTCGCCCCGGTGCCGGCCTGGCTGGACTACTCGCTCTGGGAGGGACCCGCGCCGGAACGACCGTATCGGGATAACCTGATTCATTACAACTGGCATTGGTTCTGGCATTGGGGCACGGGCGAGCTGGGCAACAACGGCGTGCACGCCCTCGATGTCTGCCGCTGGGGACTGGGCGTCGATTGCCCGACTCGAGTCTCGGCCGGCGGCGGCAAATATCGCTGGGACGACGACCAGGAAACGCCCGACACCCAGGTGGTCACCTTCGATTTCGGCCGCAGCAGCATCGTGTATGAGGGCCGCAGTTGGAGTCACCGGGGCTTCGAAGGGTCGATGTTCGGCCTGGCCTTTTACGGGGAGCAGGGCAGCCTGGTCAGCGACGGCTCGAGCTACATCATCTACGATGCGCAGGATAAGGAACTGACCCGCGTCCGTGGCTCGGGCAGTGCCGCCCCGCACTTCGAGAACTTCCTCAACGCCATCCGCCGCAGGGACCGCCTGAACGCCGAGATCGAGGAAGGCTACCAGAGCACCCTGCTGTGTCTGCTGGGCAACATCGCCTCCCGCACCGGCCACACGCTGCACCTGGATCCCCGTCGCCGCCAGATCGTCGGTGACCCGGCCGCGACGGCGCTTTGGCGGCGGACCTATCGCCCCGGCTGGGAGCCCAGGGTTTAACCAGCGAGGCGCGCCTCAGACCTCAAGTCAACTTGGCCGTTCATCCATTGATTCGTTCCCTTCGTTGTCCAATTCCTCTGCGCGCCTCGCTTACGATTTCCTGGAAGCCCCAGGCACGGCAAGGAGAAGGGGGACCAACGCTCCTGCTGACCGCAATGAGTTCCCTGGTTCAAGGCATCGAGATGCCGCTCCGGCGGAGACCCGGCCGTCGGCGCCGGCGGTTCCGTGGGCGCGGCGGGAAAGAAACTGGCGGCCTGCCGGAGCAGGCCGCCAGACAACAACTCGACTTTGCGCGGGACGCTAATCCAGGGGATTAGCGCGACAAGGCGGGACGGAGACAGGGGAGTTCTGCCCCAGGCGTGAGGCCCGGGCGGAAGGCGTCACGTCGTTTCGGGGATCGAAACTTCGTAAGGTTCCCATGTTTGCAGTTAAGCAGAAGGCGTACCAACTCCAGGTTTGCCAGAATCCAGGGGTTGCAAAACGCTGATGTAGGAAATTCAACCACGAATGGACACCCACCCGGGAAGCGGTGATTCGAGTCTCGATTGGTGTGGGTTCGTGTTCCATTGTGGTTCATGCCGTCTGAGGTGCAACTCGTTAGGAATTGGCGCCTGCAGGAGCAGTCGGGCTGGCGAGGATGCGGCAGGCTGGCGCTTTTTGCTCACCTGGCTGGGACCGTCTGCCGACCCAGGCGTTCCAACACCTCGTTGCGGCTCACCCGCTCGAAAATCACTTTGTGCCACCGCACGGTGAACCAGGTCCGGGTTGCCATCGAAACCGCTTCGAGCAACTCCAACTCATTCAGGTCCCACCCCCGCAGGTTCGCCCGGTAGAAATGCCAGGACTCCGGCGCACCGGTCCACGGCCGAATCCCCACCGACACACGCCGGCGCAACGCCGGTTGGAGATGATCCCAATCGGTGTCCCGGAAATCGATCTGCCCGCGCACTCGCCGTCGCTCCAATCGATCGGCGGTGGCAGCATCCTGAATCCGCGACCAAGGCTCCGCCACCTCGTCATCGGTGTGCAGCCGCAAGAACGGCGGGCGAAAGGAAGCGCGGAGACGCGTCTGATTCGTGAGCGCCTCGATGGCGTCCAGCAGGCTGGGTGACGCGGCCGCCAGCCGAACGTGAACGCGATCGAAAAAATACAGCTCGTCCGCCGCCCCGGGCAGAATCACCAGCGCCTTGACCGTCAGGTTCGGTTGCAAGGCGTCCAGGAGCGAGTTGATGCAGTTGGCTTTGTCAAGTTGGCGGACGCCAGTTGCCAGCGGCATTTTCGCCAGGGCCGCCTGCCACGCCTCCGCGCCTTCGAGGTTCCGGCCGGAAAGCCCAAGCCAGATGCCGCACAACCCGAACACCGCCGCGCGGAGGTGCCACGCGGGCCACACGCGATTGGCTCGTCGCCGCGCCGGCCCTTGTCGTTCGCGAGCGGATTTCATCCGGGATCAGAGGTTCAGGGGCAGCAATCGTTCCTGGACTTGCGCCAGCCAGCGATCGAGGAACCCGAGCGCCTGGTAAATCTGCCGGGTCCGGGCCAGGGGCAAGGCGGACCGGCGCGCTGCCGAACCGGGCGGTGGAGCTGCCGTCCAGCGGGGGTCCAGGCGCTGCAACTCGGCCAGCAACGGCTCCCGGTAGGCGTTGATTTTTTGCTCGAGTTTGGAGAACCGATCACTCCAACCGAGAGCCGCCTCGAGTTGTTGCGCTCGGAGAATTGACGACGAGGCGCCGGCTTTCTCCGCGTCAGCGGCCCGGACCTCGCGGCAAGCCGCGCCGATCTCGGCAAACAAATCGATCAGATCCGGCGAGACGTTTTGGACCTGGTCCAGGCCGGTTTCGCCTTCGAGTTCGAGGAGATGGCGCAGACGCGGTTTCGGTTCGCGCAGGCAGTGATACGCGGCGTTGAGTTCGCCAAACCGTTCGTGGGCCGCCTGCCGCTCGGCAATCGGCGCATGATGGAACCGGTCCGGATGCCACTGGAGGGACAGGTCGTGAAAGCGGCTCTTCAGGCGCTCGGCATCCAGCCACGGTCGGCGCGGTTCGCTGAGCAGCGCGAAATAGTCGGTCACGCGCTGAAGCTTTCACCGCACGAGCAACTGGTCGCCGCATTCGGGTTCTTCACCTTGAACCCGCCGTCCTGCAGCGCCTCCACGTAATCCAGCTCGGACCCGGTGACATAGAGGGCGCTCTTGGGGTCCACGACCACACGAACGCCGCCCGTCTCCACCAGGATATCCCGGTTGGCCGGGCCGTCCTGCAGGTCCATCTTGTATTGCAACCCCGAGCAACCCCCGCCGACCACGGCGACGCGCAGGACACCGGTCGGCCGAGCCTGTCGAGCCAGCAGGGCGCTCACCTTCCGCGCCGCATTGGGCGTGACGCGGATCAGGCGTTCGTCGCCCACGCGGTAGTTGGGCGCGGCGTTTGTCGGCGGATTCACAATTGTGCTCATATCCTGGTCGAAAGTAGCGTCCCCAAGCCCGAGCGTCAACTTTTACACCGGCCCCCACCGCGGTAACGAGGACACCGATTTCGCTGTGAGCGGTTGAATGAACATGGACGGCGAGCGCGCGGGATTTGACAGCCGGCGCCGGGTGCGGCTTTATTGACCCGATCTTGCTCCGGCGCATCAGACGCCGATTCATGTCACATCGCCTTCACAAAAACTGGAAGGGCAAACTCAAGGCCAGCGTCCCGTTCGGGCTCGGACAGACCAAGCCGCATCATTTTCGTGACATGGCGCGGGTCCTCTGGCGCAACCGCGACAACCTGGGTTATGCCTGGAAGGTGCTTCACCAGGGCGTGTGCGACGGTTGCGCCCTGGGCGTCGCCGGCCTGCACGATTGGACCATCCACGGGGTGCACTTGTGCATGACCCGGTTGAATCTGCTCCGGCTCAATACCATGCCGGCGCTGGACCCGAGGCGGTTGGCCGACCTGTCCGGCTTGCGCGCGTGGCGCAATGATCAACTGCGCGAGCTTGGCCGGCTGCCGTACCCCATGCTCCGCCGCAAGGGCGAACCGGGGTTCCGCCGCATCTCGTGGGAGGAGGCTTATGCCACCCTGGCACGGCGTCTCCGCGGGGTTGACCCGCGGCGAATCGCCTTCTACCTCACCTCGCGCGGCATCACCAACGAAGTCTATTACGTGGCCCAAAAGGTCGCCCGCTTCCTCGGCACGAACAACGTCGATAACGCCGCCCGACTCTGCCATTCCCCGTCCACCGGCGCCATGAAGCGCGCCCTCGGCGTCGCCGCCACCACCTGCAGTTACCGCGACTGGTGGGGCACGGACCTGGTCGTGTTCTTCGGCGCCAACCCGGCCAACGATCAGCCCGTCACCACCAAGTACCTCCATGAAGCCAAAAAATTCGGCACCCGGGTTGCCGTCGTCAACCCCTACCGCGAGCCCGGCCTCGAGCGCTACTGGGTCCCCTCGACCCCCGCCAGCGCCCTGTTCGGCACCGACCTCATGGATTACTGGTTTCCCGTCGCGCAGGGTGGCGACATCGCCTTTCTTTACGGCGTCCTGAAAACCTTGTTCGAACGCGATGCACAGGTCCCGGGGAGCGCGGGCGCCTCACCTGCCGCCGGCAACGTCCCATCGACGGCTTCCGCCGGTGCTTGGCTCGATCGCGAATTCGTTGGTCAGCACACGGTCGGTTTTGCGGAACTCAAAGCGGCAGCCGAGAAACTCGCATGGTCTGCGCTCGAACAACAATCCGGCCTGCCACGCTCGAGCATGGAGGAGTTCGCGGAACTCGTCGCCCACACCAAAACCGCCGTGTTCGTCTGGAGCATGGGCATTACCCAGCACGTCTTCGGCGGCGACGCCGTGAGCATGATCCTGAACCTCGGCCTGACCAAAGGATTTGTCGGGCGCGATCGCTGTGGCCTGATGCCGATCCGTGGACATTCCGGTGTCCAAGGCGGCGCCGAGATGGGGGCCTACTCGACGGCGTTCCCCGGAGGCAAGCCCATCAATTCTCAGAACGCGCAGGACCTCGCCGGGCGCTACGGGTTCCCAGTCCCCGACTGGGCCGGGTTGTCGGCCACCGAAATGGTCGAAGCCGCCGCCCGCGGGCAACTCGCCGTGCTCTATTGCGTCGGCGGCAATTTCCTGCGCACGCTGCCGGACCCGGATTCCGTCGCCGAGGCCATGAGCCGGGTGCCGCTGCGGGTGCATCAGGACATCATCGTTACCGATCAGATGCTGCTCGAACCGGGGGAAGAGGTGATCCTCCTGCCGGCCAAGACCCGTTACGAACAGGACGACGGCGGCACCGAGACGATCACCGAACGCCGGGTCGTGTTCGGACCGGAATTGCCCCGC
>JAGWYX010000224.1 GCA_018969165.1 Verrucomicrobiota bacterium | reverse complement strand
AACGGCTGGTTGTCGATGATCTTGGTGCCATTGAGGATCACCGTCACGTGGCGCTTGACCAGGGTGATGTCGAGGGTCTGCCACTCGCCGGCCGGTTTCTCGACCGTCGCGCTCGGCGTGATCCGGCTGTAGATCGCGCCCATGTGATGCGGATCGGCCGGTTCGCCGTAGGAATCTTCCACCTGGACTTCATAGATGCCGCGCAAATACACGCCGCTGTTGCCGCCTTTGGACAGGCGCGTTTCCAACGTGAGATTGAAGTCTTCAAACTCGCGGTCGGTGCGCAGGTTGCCATAGGATTTATGCGGCTGTCCCTCTTCCTGCACCGGCCGATTGACCAGCAACCCGTCCTGCACGCTCCAGCCGCTGACCTGGTTGGGATTGGTCAGGCGCCAGCCCGTCAGGTCCTTGCCGTTGAACAGCGTCATCGCGTCGCCGAACTGAACTTGCGACAGGTCCGGCGCCGGCGGCACCGGCGGGATGCGCTTGCCGCTAAATTCCTCGCGCACAAAACCGTTGCCGTTCGCGCGGGCCTCGATGCGGGTGAGCGTCAGGTCGTCCCCGTCGGCTTTGGCGGTGATCAACTCGGTGAACCGCTGCGTCCGGATGACCTTGCCGTTGGCGTCCCGGCGCTGGACCGGGTGACTGCGCGTGAGGTAAAGGGTGTCGCCTTCGTCGTTGAAGGCCACGCTATCCACCGGCACGACGCTGCCGCCGCCCCACAGGAGGCTGGCGTCGTAATAACCGTGTTCCTGGGTCACCCCCAGCCAACCAGCGCCGCCGCCCGGGATGGTCAGGGCCCACCGGCCCAGGAAGGGATTATCGGCGGCGGCGGCGCGGGCCGGCAGGCCGACCGCCAACAAGGGGACGAGGAGGAACGTGGAACGCGCGGAGCGAACGAGCCTTTGGATGTTGGTCATGCCCGCTTATCGGCCCAGCCCTTGCTCCTTTCAAGCAAAAATCTCGTCGTGAAACATTGCAAGATGCAATGGCTACCATTAGTTTTTGGCATGCGCGCCGAACTCACGTCACCGTCCGGGTGGCGGCGGCCCGGCCGGGTCCATCGAGCGGGGGCGTCCGTGACGGCGTTGGTCCTCTGGCTGGCGGCCGGGCCGGGCCGTGGCGGTGACCCGGCGGCGACCGGGGTGCGGTTCCAGAGCGGGCTGGCGGCCGTGCCGTTGCTGGAGCTCTACACCTCGGAAGGCTGTAACAGTTGTCCGCCGGCGGAGGCTTGGTTTTCCACGTTGCAGAGCGCTCCCGGGTTATGGAAAGGATTCGTGCCGGTGGCCCTGCACGTGGATTACTGGGACAGCCAGGAGTGGAAGGACGGTTTCGCCCTGCCCGAGTGCGGGTCGCGCCAGCGTGCTTACGCCAGCCAGTGGCAAAGCCCCCAGGGCTATTACACCCCGGAGTTCATCTGGCGCGGGATGGAATGGCGGGGCTGGTATGCGGGTCAATCCCTCCCGCTGGTGCCCAGCCTGTCGGCCGGCGTGCTGACGTTGAGTTCGACGACTCCGCCGGAATGGACCGCGGTCTTCACCCCGACCCGACCCGGGCTCCGGTCCTTTGATCTTCACGCCGCCTTGCTGGGATTCGACCTGCGCGCGCAAGTGACCGGGGGCGAGAACCGCGGACGCACCTTGCGCCACGACTTTGTGGCCCTGGCGCTGACGACCGTGCCGATGGTTTGGACCAATGGCACCGCGCGCGCCGACTTCCGCTTGCCACCGCGGGCGGACGTCGTTCCCCGGCGGCTGGCGGCGGTGGCCTGGATCACGCTGGGCCACCACCTCGAACCCGTGCAGGCCGTGGGCGGTTGGCTCCAATCCGGATCCTCCGCGCCGTCCGTCGGCGCGAAGTGAACCGACCGCAGCCCGGCGAACTCACGCCGGGAGCGGCACCTTGCGCACGCGGGCGGAAAAATCGTCGATCTCCTCGGTCTTCTCGAAGCCGACGTTGAGGATATCGACGCAGCCGCTGTTCAGGGCGAAGTGGATCGAGTGATCCTTCTTCTCGTCGTTGTTGCGGTAGCGGCCTTCGCCAATGATCTTCATGCCGACCACGCCTTTGCCGGCCGCCCGGATTTTACGGAGCACCGGCACGACCTCCTCCACCGAGTCGTGGTTGCGGTCCAGCGGCCGGTCCATGCTGTCGCCATAAGGATTGATGCGGGCATGGACCGAGTCCACCCAGGGCTCGTTGGCGGCGGCTTGGAGGGCCGGGATCGAGTGGCAGGAGACGCCGTGGGCGCGGATGACGCCCTTGTGCTTGAGATTGTCCAGGATTTCCATCTGCCGGCTGAGGGTCTTGGGCCAATCGCCGGTTTCCACGCAGTGCAGCAGGACCAGGTCAAGGTAGTCGGTCTTGATCTCCTTCAGGAACCGCGCCACGACCACGTCGGCATCCGGGCGGTCCTGGTCCGGGATGCCGCCCGGGCGCCACCAAATCTTGGTGATGATGGTGAAGTCCTGGCGGGGCATGCTTCGGAGGGCGGGGATCAGGTAGGGATGCGAGCCGTAAAGGTCGGCCAGATCGAAGGTGCGGACGCCCCGCTCGTAGGCGCCGCGCAGCAAGGCCTCGAATGCCTCGGGGCCCAGTCGTGTCTGGTTGGAATGGCGCATGCCGCCGCGCATGCCGGTGCCCATGCAGGTGCGCGACATCCGGATGCCGGTCTTGCCCAAGGGAACCGTTTGGAAGGGATCGCAGCGGGTAGCGGTTGATTCCGCCGCGGGGGCCAACCGGGCGCCGACCAACAGGCCGCCCACACCCACCATCGATTTCTGCAAGAACTCACGACGTTTGATCTTCATAATTCGCGACTCCTGGTTTTAGACCTGGTCCCCCGCCTGGCCGGCGGTCGTCCCACCGACGCGGACCGGGTTTCGGGTGAACGCATGGTGTAATTTAGTCCATTAGCGGCCTGAGTGAAAGGGAAAAAGGGGCCATGCCCGGGGCCGTCTCATTCCAGAATTGCCGGGGGGTTCGCGGCGGGACTTTCAAAAGTACACGGGCTTTGGCATATTGGACCGATGCCGACCACGGGACCATTGCGGGCGAAGCTGAGCGAACTGCCGCACAAGCCGGGCGTTTACCTGATGAAAGACCGGTTCGGCACGGTGATTTACGTCGGCAAGGCGCGCGATCTGCGGCGGCGAGTCAGCCAGTATTTCCATCCCTCGCGCCGGCTGGGCTGGGACCTGAAGTTCAACGCCCTGGTGGATGCCATTCGTGATTTTGACGTGCACGTGGTGCGGAGCGAGCCGGACGCGGTGCTGCTGGAGGGCCGGTTGATCAAGGATTTGCGCCCGCGATATAATGTCAGTTTTCGGGACGACAAGCGCTTTCTGCTTTTGAAGGTGAACCTCAACGACCCGATTCCGCGGTTCACGCTGACCCGGCTCCGGCAGGAGGATGGCGCGCGGTATTTCGGGCCCTTCGCCAGTTCGGGGGCCTTGCGGCGGACCCTGGCGTTGGTGCGGCACAAGTTCAACTTGCGCGGTTGCCGGCCGCTGACGCCCACCGAGGCGGACTACAAGCACTGCCTTTACGCGCACCTGAAGTTCTGCACCGCCCCGTGCATCGGCAATGTGACCCTGGAACAGTACCGGATGCAGGTGGCCGCCGCCTGCGATTTCCTGGACGGCCACTGCCAGGAGATGGAGCAGGAACTGGAAACGCAGATGAAGCGGGCCGCCGCCGCGCTCCAATTCGAGCAGGCCGCCCAGTTGCGCGATTTGCTCGATGACCTCCGGCACACGACGCGGAAGACGGGCAAGTTCATCCGCATGCCATCCACCCTGCCGCTGGCGCTTGATCCGGAGCGGGAACTTGCCGAGCTTGGGCAGACGCTCGAATTACCCGCGCCACCCACGCGCATCGAGGGATTCGACATCTCGAATATCAGCGGCACCTTTGCCGTCGCCTCGCTCGTCAGCTTTCGCCAGGGCCGACCCGACCGGGCCAATTACCGGCGGTTCAAGATCAAGACGGTGGTGGGTCAGGACGATTTTGCGTGCATGGCGGAAACGATTCGGCGGCGCTACACGCGACTGTTGCAGGAAACGACTGAGTGCCAAAGTCCAAAGTCCAAAGCCCAAAGCCCAAGGCCCAGCGCCCAGCGCCCAAAGTCCGAGGGAAGCCCGGGCAGCGAAATTGGAAGGCCGGAGTCGGCAAGCACGGATTTGGCGGCGGCAGTTGGACCGAACCCGCGGACCACGTCGGCCGGGCCGGGGCCCACGCGCTTGGTCCCAGCATCCGCGCTGCCCGACCTGATCCTGATCGACGGCGGCAAGGGCCAACTGAACGCGGCGTGCGCGGAACTGGCGAAGTTGGGATTGAGCCGGGTCCCGGTCGTCGGTCTGGCCAAGGAGTTCGAGGAGATTTACCGGCCGGGCCGGAGCGAGCCGCTGCGCTTAAGCCAGGATTCCGGCGCGCTGAGGTTGCTGCAGCGGGTGCGTGACGAATCCCACCGGTTCGCCAACACCTACAACGCGCAATTGCGGCTCAAGCGCATCTCGGAGAGTTTGCTTGACGAATTCCCCGGCATCGGCGGGCAACGGAAGGCGGCGCTGCTCAGAAAGTTCGGCTCGGTGCACCGCCTCCGGTTAGCCACCGTCGAACAAATCGCCGCGGTGCCTGGGTTCGGTGGCAAGGCGGCAACTGAGCTGAAACGGTTCCTGGAGGCGCGCTCCGTGCCGGCTGGGCCCCCCACCCCGTAGCGGTGGACGCCAGTTCACCCGGGCTTCAGCCAGAGCCGGTCCGCGCTGGATAACGCCGGTTGGTAACCAAGCCGCCTTGGATCGATCATCCCGGCACCCGCCCAGCGGCGGATTCCCGCCGGCCGGGACCGGCCGCCCCCGGCGAAGATTCGCGCCGTTGCCCGGTTACTTTGCCGCGCCACCCGAGTCGGTGGGCCGCAACGTGACCCAGTCCACGGAGATTTTGACGTCGTCCGAGGTCTTGATCGCGCCGACCGCCAGTTTCGGAGCGGGGGTTTCGATCCCGAAATCGGACATCTTCAGCGGGATCGAGCCGATGAACTGGAGGCGGACCGGGCTGACGCGGACCATTTTCACGGGCATGCTGATGGATTTCTTGACGCCGGCCACGGTCAGGTCGCCTTTGGTGTCGAAGAGGTAGGGACCGCCCGCAGCCGCGGGCGCTTCTTTGAGGGTCAGCTCGGTCAAGGTGTAGGTGATCTTCTGGAACTGCGGATACTTCAGATGTTCGAGCATGATTTGCTCCATCAGGGATTTGCCGACCTCGACGGTGGACTTGAGGGAGCGCACCGGAATGGAGACCTCGACTTTGGCATCGATTTTGCCGGGACCCGGTTTTTGGTCGGCGGCCAGGAGGGCGGGGTCCACTTCGAGGTAACCGCCGATGATCTGGCCCTGCACCAGCCAATCATGGACGGTCGAGGTGCCTTCGATTTTGACGCTGCTGTTCGGCGTCGCATTGAAGCGGACCAGATCGGCGCCGGACAACCCGGTCGCCCACAGGAAGGTGACGGCGCAAACCAGGGGGACGGTGAGAGGAAAGAGGTTCGGTTTCATGGCAGTGTTCGCGAGTGCGGTTGAACGTTGCTTGACTCCAGCCTGGGCCATCCGTCGTCGCCAGTCCCCGGGCCGCGACCCGCGAACCGGCGCGTGAGTTCAGGCCAATTCAAACCATTCTTTGGAAAAGACGATCCGCTGATGATTCCGGATGGCTTCATTGGTTTTAATGGCCGTGACGGTTGCCTCGAAGCCTTCCTGGTAACCGGCGCCAGGCTCCAGGTCCTTGGCCAGGGTCGCCAGGTACTGCTTGAGCGCGGCCGCGTCGCCGCCGCCGAAGTTAGTGGTGAAATCCTCGACCCCGGCGCCGATCTTGCTCGAATTGATCAGGAACGACTCCAGCGAGTATTGGAGGGCGGTGGTCGGGTCGGCGATGGTGTCGATGGTCTGCCGGTTGGTCACCGCGGTTTTTTGTTTGGAGGCGTTGGCATCCAGGACGATGCCGCTCTCCTTGCAAAAGGTCTCTTTCTTGGCATAGACCTCCCAGCCCAGCAGCGGCGAGTCCACTTCCTTGAACATCCAGGCGTGGCGTTCGCGCCACATAATCGTGCAGTCCGAGCCGTAATACATCTCGTATTCGCCGTCAAAGGAGTTGGCCAGGGTGCCGTCATAGATGAAGTTCACCCCGCCGGGATACTCGAACACGGCCTGGACGGTGTCGGGCACGTCGCGGCCATCCTTCCAATTGATCAACGACCCCCAGCCCGTCACGGCCAACGGGCGGTTGAGCAGGAACCAACTGGCCACGTCCACGGCATGCACCCCAATCTCGCCGATCAACCCGATCGAGGTGGCGCTGTTCAATCGCCAGTTCAGCAGCTTCTCCTGCTCCGGATTGGGGGAGGTGCGCCGCCAGCTTTCCTTCTTGTGGTATTGGGAGCGGGCCACGACGGTCTTGCCCATGACACCGCTGCGGACGAACTCGACGATCGGTTTGCGTTGCTTGTCGGAGCGGGTTTGGAGGCCGGCCTGGAAGTATTGCTTTCCGGCCGCCTGGGCGGCTTGGGCGATGGCCCGGGCGTCCTCGAGCGTCGTGGCCAGCGGGGCCTCGCAATAGACATGTTTGCCGGCCTG
>JAGWYX010000223.1 GCA_018969165.1 Verrucomicrobiota bacterium | reverse complement strand
GCGATAGGACACCGCCGGCAGCCCCGGCGGGTTGGACTCCACCCGCGGCGTCTGCACGCTCGGGCCGGCGCAGCAACCGCAGAGACAATCAGGTGTGCCGGTGCAACTCATTTGCCGCCCTCCATCACCAGGGTCAGTTGGCCGTGGGCCGGGAAGTTGGGGTCATTCTCGAGCCGCGCCACCTGCAAAGGCCCGAGCTGGATTGCGCCGGCGGCCAGAAAGACCCCCGTATCGACTCCCTGCGGCTGGAATTTGGTCGCCGCGACCGACACGACTCCGGCCACCGAGCGTGCCGCCGCGTACACCTGGCTCAGGTAAACAGTCTGGCCGAAGGTGAAATTGTCCGGATGGAAGATTCCTTTCTGGCCGTTCGACAGCACGCGGTCGCCCAGCCCCTGCAACAGCGCGCGTTCGACGTCCCGCTGGAAGAAGTCCGGATCGACGCAGACCTCGAGTTCGATCTCGAGCGAGACATAATCCGGCGAATCCAGTTCCAGGTCCTGGCCAGCCAGCCGATAGCGTTCGAGGTTTGCGAGCAGCGCCGGTTCGAGGTCTGGCTTGAGCGTGCCGCCGCCTTTGGGATCGATGGCGACAAAGACCGTGCACCAGCTCCCGGTCCAGCGGAGCGTGGCGACACTTTGGGCAACCCGCGGATTGAGGTCCGTGACGGCGGCGTAGTCCTGCATCGTCACGGCCCGCTCCTGCGTGAGGAAGGCCTGCGGGGCGCGGCGGCGGATTTGCTCGTTCGTTTCCGGATCGGTGCCACCGGAGGCAGGCAGCGGGTTTCGACAGGACTGGATGCGGGCATCGGCGGCCGCCAGGTAAACCAGGCTGTCGGCTCCGACGTTTCCCGCGGCGCCGTTGCCGATGCGGTAACTGGCGGTGAAGACCGTTCCCGTATCCGGGCTGCGTGCATTGGTATCGTCGCCGAATCGCAGCGTCGCCACGCCGTCGGACTCGACCTCGACGACGAAGTTGGGATCCGATTCGCCGGACTCGAGCAGGTCCTGCCGCGGCGTCCAAGTGGTCGTCAGGGAATTGAGCGTCCCTTCGAGGGTGATGCAGGGAACGGCGTCGCCGGGGTCGGTGGCGATGAGATCGGCAGCGGAGAGCGCCGGGTCAGCGGTTTGAGCGAAGCTGTCCATTGTCACGAGCGCGGACTGGGAGTTGATCGTCGCGGCCGCCGTTGCCGGCATCAGTGCCAGGAACTGCTCCAGCGTCACCGGCAGGGTGACGCCCAGGCCACCCGTGGACGGGTTGTAGAGGATTCTTAGATCGAACCGGGTCGGGTCCTGTGCGTTGGGCTGCGCCGCCACGCCGAACGCAGGCGGCCAGGCGACCGGGTCGGTGACCTCGAGCGACAGGACCGGCTGAGCGGCAAGGTCAAGCAAAGTCAGAGTGCCAGCACTCGAGAACATCGTCGGGGCCGAGGGCAATCCGGCGGGCGGGCCCGTCGGCGGCTGGTAGGAAACGGGCACGCGAAGCAAACGGGATTGCGCGTTGAGCTGCGTGGCCGCGTAGTTGGGATCGGCGGGGTTCAGCGACACGTTGACGAACGCCTCGACGGTGACCTTTGCCTGGATGCCCGCGGCGCCGCCGGGAGGATTGTAAACCACCCGGAGATCCAGGTTCGCGGGATGGACCGTGTTCGGTGTCGCGATGACGCCGAAGCAGCGTGGCCAGCCGGACGGGTTCGAAGGCGGGAGTGTCACGGTGGCGAACCCGCTTGCGTCGGCGAGCACGAGCGGCCCGGTCGCGGGGAACGCTACTGCGCCGGTGGTCACGGGGTTGCCGGAACCGGGGAGCGACACGGTGGGGAGCGGCATCGCCTGCGTCAGCGGACGATCGGGCACCTCGGGTCGGAATCGGACCGGCAAAGGAGTGCGAGGGGCCAACTGGCAACGGTCCACGGCCGGATCGGGCGGCTGGTAGAGGCGTGGGGCCGGCACCGTACCGAGGGACTTGCCCGAGAATGACAGGCCATGGTCGGCCAGAACCACGTTGCCGAACGCGACGGTGACATCCGTGACAGTTTGCGCGTCGCCGTTGGCGTCCAGGTAGGTGGAAGACAGACAGAGCGGGAAGGGCAAGGCGTCGTGAGCCGCCCACTGGATTTCAGTCACCGGGGTCGGGGTTTGGGAATTATTGACGATGACCTTGCCGGTTTTGTCCTCGTAGAGCGGGTCCACCAGCGTGACCACCTGGGTCAACCGCACGGCCCAGCGGTGCCGCACGTCGGCATCGGCGGCGTTGCCCGTTTGCGGGCCCTTGATCTCCTGGAAGATCAGCACATCTCCAGGCCGGAGGTTTGGGAATGAACCGAGCAAACTGGCTTCCGTGGCCCCTTTGGGCAGGCAACAGTTCGCATTGCCCCAGGTGTAAAACCGGAGCTGGTTTTGCTCCGGGTAGAGGATGGCGTCGCACATCGGCTCGAACACCTGGACGCCCCGCAGCAAGGCGGTTTCCTCGTTGCCTGAGCCCACGGCCAAGCTGGAAGGCATCCCCGGCGCGAAAGTGTAGAAGCGGGTGAGCGCACGATCGAGGAACACCGGCGTGCCGGGGTTGCCGGCCACTTGAAGCTGGAGCCAGGTCCGGGCGTTGCAGCCCTCGTGCACGTGGTAATCGACCAGCAGCGCGTGCCGCCGGAGCGACACGCGTTTGCGGGCGGTTTCGAGGTAGGCCTCGGTGGCGACAGCGTCCTGCTGGTAGCTGAGCGAGTCGGCCGCGTAGGCGATCAACTCGGCCAGAACCACGCCCAGATCGGCTTCGGTGCCGCCGTTCCAGCCCGGCAGGAGCTGGCGCAAGCGGTCGAGCAGGATCGTGCGGAAGCTGCCGTAATCCTTGGCCAGGTAGTTGATCACCGGCGCCGACGGCCCCTCGGGTGGACAATCAGGCGGTTGCGGGGCGCAGTCGAAATCGGGGCCGCACTCGACCTTGAAGGAGAAGTTGACCTCAGCCAACTGCGGGTCGAAACCGGGGAGGACCTCGGTGGCTGCGAAGGGATCGGCCAGGGCCGAGGCGGCTTGTTTGACCAGGCGCAACGTGTAGGTGGAAAAGTCGCCGGCTCGATCTGTGCGCACCAGCAGCACCTGCGCGGCGTCGGGCAGGGCGGCGAAATAGGCTCGTTCCTTGGCGTTCGTCTGGCCGGGCGGCGGGGTGGACGCCGGCGCGACCCACTGCGCCTGGAGGCCGGTCACGCTTTCTCCGCCCGAGATCAGCACGTTGTCGGGGGTCAGACCGGCCGGGGCCGCCTTCAGGCAATGGATCAACAGTGTGCGCTGGCGCGGGCTGTCGAGCGGGAGGGCCGCATGGTCCAGCACTTCCAGGAAATCGATCCCGTTGAGGGAGGGATTCTGCAAGACCGCGCTACGGCGGTTTTCGTTGCAGCACTGGTAAGTCATGCGGGTTCTCCGAAGTTGAAGGTCTGCACCTGCGTCACGTCGGAGCTGAGTGCCGAGTAGCTGACCGTGACGGCCAGGACCGCCTCACGAACCGACGCGGTGACCGATTGAACGCGCACGTGGTTGCCGAGCCACTTCTGTAAAGCGCCCTGGACGGCAAACTGCGTGGCGGCGGCCATCTCCTGGCTGTTGGGCGCGAAGGGAAGTTGCAGCAGGCCGCTGCCGAAATCCGGCAGATTGACCCGTTCGCCGGGCGAGGTGAAGAGCACCTGCTCGACCAATTGCTTCAGGTAGGGCGGCGGGGAGGCTTCCCGCGTGCGGCCGCGGCCGTCGAACTGATAGGTGAAATTCAGATTCATGGGGGGTGCTCCTCAGGTTGCCACGGCGCGGGTCTGGGCCGCGACCGGCAGCAGCGGGGTGCCGGTCGGCACGCAAGTGGCGAGGCCGGTCATGATGGCGACGGGCTGACCGAGCGAGGTCACGCGAACGGCGCCGACCGACCATTGGGCCGTGGCGCACGGACCGTTGCCACCGGTCGGGACGAAGGTGCAGCCGGCCACCCCGTACGGCGAGGCGATGGTGGCGATGGGCATGCCCGAGACGGTCACCCGCGGGCTTGGGGCGCTTGGCATCGCCTGACCGCCGTGAGCGCAGAGGACCGTGGCGCCAAAATGGAGGATCGGGGCGGGCATAAGGCGAATTCAAATCACGGTCAGCGCGCCGAGGTTGATATCGACCGTCGGGCCGATGAGGGTGATGGTGGCGCCTTTGCCGTTGTTGATGTAAATGCCGGAGTCGTTCACGACGATCATCGCCCCGGTGGTGCTCTTGAGCACGATGCCGCCGGTGGCGGGCGACGGGGCCGAATCGCTTACCAGGACCATGTTCTGCCCGGTGCTTTGCAGCACGATGTTCTGTCCCGGCGGAATGGCCGGCGGCGCGGTGGCGAACACCGGCACGTCGGCGACCAATCCCCAAAAACCGCCGGTCCAGATCGGGTAGTCGGGGTCGCCCTGTTCGAATTCGACCCAGACCTGCGAACCGATCGGGGGCACGACGAAGCAGCCGGCCTGGATTCCCGCCGCCGGCACACAGGGCATGGCCCAGCTTGACGGCGTCAGGCCGAGCACATCAGGGACCTGGACCAGGATTCGGCCGATCTGTTCGGGGTCGATGTTCTGGAGGACCGTGCCGCGGTACTTGCCGTAGTACCGCGTCCGGCCGGCGGCGGAGTCTGGAGAGGAGCTGCTCATGGGGAAACGGTCGGGACCGTGGAAACGAGCCCGTTGCGGCTGAGTTTGAATTCCTGCTTGTATTCGCCGCGCTTGATTTTGTGGGTCACGCTTTTCACGTAATAGAGTCCGTCAAAGGCCAGCCCGGCCCCGCGCACGCCGACCAGTTGCCGAGGTTTGAGAATCCCGCCGTAGCGTGTCACGTCCAACGTGCCTTCGCCGGTGACCGCCTCGGACCACTGGGACGCGGTGGCCAGGCCAATCATAATGGCTTGCGGGATGCTGCGCTTGGCCAGGTCGTCGCGGACGGGCTGCAGGTCGCCCAGGATGTTGGTCGGCAACGGCGGGATAGCGCCCAACGGCGGGTTCAACGGCGTCACCGGCGGGAGAGGAATCGGAAAGCTCACGCCGGTTTCCTCGTTGTAGATAAAAACGGTGGGGATCTTGTTTTGCTGCTGATCGAAGTTGAAGTGGAGGCTCTCGACATTGGTGTAGGCATCCATGTCCGCGTTCAAGGCCGGTTGCACGGGACCGGCTTTGATCTGCGGCCCCCAGTAGGCCTTGCTCGTTCCCGGCACGGGTCCGGGATCGAGGTAGAACACGTAGCCCACGTCGGCGGCCAGGCCGCGGATGTACTCCAGGTCGGTCCCCTGCTGGCTGGGGATCAGCTCGGTGGGCAGCGGCTCGTCGATCAGGACGCTGGGAATGACCAGGGGCACGACGCCGAGCACGGCGTATTTGGCCAGCAGCAACGCCACTCGCGCCTCCGCCGGGCAGGCGGGGAACGGAAAGCCGCTCCAGTTGGATTGATTCATCAGCGCCGTCAAATCCTCGCCCGTGAGCGTCAGGGTCGAGTTCGAGCCTTTGTCGCCCGGGGCGAGGTGGTGATGGGTGATGACGCCGTCGATGAGGACGTTGGGCACGCCATTCACCGTGGCGACCAGGACCACGCGCAGGAACAGGATCGGCGAGCCGCCAGTGAGGAGGAACAGGACCTGGAGCGGAGACTGCTTGTCGAGGCTGAACGCGAGTTGAAAGCCGCTGGTGCCGACGTCGTTGACGGTCACCTCGACATTTACCAGCGCGTCCAGGGCGGCGCGCGGCACGGTCAGCGGCACCAGCGGCCCCAGCAGCAGGCTCAACTGGACGCTCTCAAGCATGGGTCCCTCCGGGGATGCCTTGCGGCATGGTGATGTCGAGCGTTCGACCCGGCGTCTCAACCAACTCCTCCGGCCGCAGCGCGCCGTTGGCGTCGCACAGCAGCCAGGACAACAGCGGATCCCCCAGGTATTTGGCGGCCAGAAGATCCAGCCGATCCCCCTGCCGAACGATGTGCTGCGCGACCTTGGCGAAGTTCGGCGCGCCCGGCTGCGGCACGAACCGCCGCGCCAGGTAGGCAATGATGTCGCCGTTGGGGGCGGTGTATTGGAGCGTGCCCAAACCGTGATAGCGGCTGTCGGTCGGGAAGTTGACCGGCGGGACCAGCCCCATTTTGAGGAGCGCCTGGAGCGGATAGTTCATGGCAAACCTCCCAAACCCAAGACCGAGATGGCGACGCTGGTGGCCCGGGCGGCGAGCTGTTCTTTGTTGCCGAGGTAGGTCATAAAAATCCGGCCACCCGGATGCCCGAAGCCGAGGTCGTCCACGTTCAACACCCGCAAGCCGAAGCTGATCTTGGCCCGAATCGGGTTCAAATGCGGATCAAACGCTTCCTCGGTGACGGAAAACTCGGTCAGTCGCACCGGCACGACGCGGTTCTTGCTCCAGACGAACAACGTGAGCGCCTGCTCCATCGGGATGATCTCCAACGTGCCGGCGTTGGCCAGGGCGTCCTCGGCCTGCAACGTTTCGACGGTCGGGTTGACCAGCATCTCGAGTTGCGCAAGCTGCGGTTGCAGCCCGAGCTGGGCCGCGGTCGGGTTTTGCTCCGGGAGCTCCAATTGATCGGCGGCATCCAACTCGGCCTCGAGCTTGATCGTCTCCACCGCCGGCCCGCGCAGGCGCAGCGCGTCCACG
>JAGWYX010000222.1 GCA_018969165.1 Verrucomicrobiota bacterium | reverse complement strand
CGGTGTTCCCGTCCCAGACCTCCTTGGGACCGTCATACAAACCTTCCTTGGGATAATGTTCGTGGCCATCCTTGTGCCGGGCATAACCGAAAAAGTAATCAAAACCGCGCTTGGTCGGAAACGCGGGCCATGCGGCCGGATTGGTTCCCTGGCCCTGCAGGCCCCATTTGCCGATGGCGGCGGTGCGGTAGCCCGCCGCCTTCAGGACGGAAGCCAGGGTGTGATTGTTCTCGAGGGCTTTGTCGAATTGGTTGTTCCGGACATTGGCATGCCCCTGGGTGACACCCAGCAGCAGCGAGGCGCGCGACGGCGCACAGACCGGGGCCGGGCAATAGTGCTGGCGCATTTCCACGCCGGCGGCAGCCAACGCGTCGATGTTCGGCGTGCGCATCCACGGCTCGGCGCGGTCGTCCACCCGCGCCCGCGCGTTCTGGAAAAACACGCCTACGTCGCCATAGCCCAGGTCGTCGCACAGAATGAAAATGATGTTGGGACGCGGAGCGGGCTGCGCCGGCACCGGCGTCAGCGCGGCCAGCCAGCCAATCACCAACCAACCCAGCGCGGCGCGCCTCCGAGCACCTTTCAGCTTTTCGTTCATTTTCGTTTTTCTAGCGAGGCGCACCTCAGACCTCAAATCACCTTCGCCGTGCATCCTCGACTCTTCTATTTCTTCGTCCGTTCCCTCCGCGCGCCTCGCTCAGAGGGTCCTTGCGGAGGAAAGAGACGCCAGCACCAGCCGATCTCCTTTTGGAGCGCGGGTCTGCGACCCGCGGCGGCGGCGAATTGGACGGGGCCTGGAATCATATTCAATCCCAATTGCACGGTGAGCGCGCTGCGGCTCACAGAGCCGCGCTCCGGCCCAAAATTGCCGCGCCAGCGCTGTGCTGGAATTTGACTTGGTTACAGCATGTTTCGCGGATCAAGGACTCGAGCGAGGCGCGCCGTCGCCCATCGATCTGACGCGTCTCGCGAATTTGGACCGCGAGTTGACCTCAACTCGCGGCGCGTCGGCTGGGAATTGGCCGGAGGTTGCTCTCGGGTCGTTGGCGAGCCGGGGCCGCTGCGGTTTGGGACAAGCCCCGGTCCTCGCTCAGCCCTGGGGTTTGAACGCCACGACGCTCAGGGGCGGCAGGGTCAACGCCGCGGAGTAGAGCTGCTGATGCACTTGGTAATCCTCCGCGGTCACGCCCCCGAGGTTGCCCAGGTTGCTCCCGCCGTAAAGCGCCGAATCGCTATTGAGGATTTCCCGCCAGTAGCCCGGGCGCGGGAGCCCGACCCGGTAGGCCAATCGAGGGACGGGCGTGAGGTTCAGCACCACCAGCACCTGGCTGGACCGGTCCCGGTTCTGGCGCACGAAGGACAGGATGCTGTTCTCCTGATCGGAACAGTCCACCCAGAAGAAGCCGTCATGATCGTAATCGGCGTCCCAGAGGGCTGGTTCCTGGAGGTAAAGTTGGTTCAGGTCGGCCACGAACCGCTGGAGGCCGACATGGAACGGCCCTTGTTCGAGCAGCCACCAATCCAGCTCGCCATTGGCGTCCCACTCGCGGCTCTGGCCGAATTCGCCGCCCATGAACAGGAGCTTCTTGCCCGGGAAAAACCACTGGTAGGCCAGCAGGGCGCGGAGGTTGGCGAATCGCCGCCAGTCGTCGCCGGGCATCCGGCCGAGCAACGAGCCTTTGCCATGCACCACCTCGTCGTGGGAAAGCGGGAGCAGGAAATTCTCGTGGTGATGGTAGAGCATCGCGAAGGTCAAATCGTTCTGGTGATATTTGCGATGGACGGGATTGCGGCTGAAATAGCGCAGCGTGTCGTGCATCCAACCCATGTTCCACTTGAACGAAAAACCGAGCCCGCCGAGGTAAGGCGGCCGGCTGACCAGCGGCCAGGCCGTCGATTCCTCGGCGACGGTGAGGGTGCCCGGGTATTCGGTGTGGACGAGGTGGTTGAACTCCTTGAGGAAATTCACCGCCTCGAGGTTCTCGCGGCCGCCGTATTGATTGGGAATCCATTCGCCTTCCTTGCGCGAGTAATCCAGGTAGAGCATCGACGCCACGGCATCGACCCGCAAGCCGTCGATGTGATAGCGGTCGCACCAGAACAGGGCATTGGCGGTAAGAAAATTGCGGACCTCGTGCCGGCCGTAGTTGAAGACGAGCGTGCCCCAGTCCTGATGGGCGCCCTTGCGCGGATCCTCGTGTTCGAACAGGGCGGTGCCGTCGAACCGCGCCAGCGCCCAGTCGTCGCGCGGGAAATGGGCCGGCACCCAATCGATGATCACGCCGATGCCGGCCTCGTGCAGGGCGTTGACCAGGAACTGGAAATCGTCCGGCGAGCCGTACCGGCTGGTCGGGGCGTAGAAACCGGTGACCTGGTATCCCCACGACGGATAGAACGCGTGCTCGGCCACGGGCAGCAACTCGACGTGCGTGAATCCCTCGCGCCGGACATAATCCGCCAACGGCCCCGCCAATTCGCGGTAGCTGAACGATTCAGCCAACGACTTCTTGCGCCAGGAACCAATGTGCACCTCGAAGACCGTCAACGGGGACCGGAACGGATCGCGTTCGCGCCGCGCTTCGAGCCAGGCGGCGTCGGACCACGAACCGCGGCGATCGTCCCACACGATCGAGGCGTTCTTGGGCGGAGTCTCGCAGCAGCAAGCGTAGGGATCGGCCCGCAGTTGCAGCGCGCCCTGGGCATTGACCAGTTCATATTTGTAGAGCGCCCCGTGGCCCACCCCGGGAATGAACAGTTCCCAAACCCCCGACGGGCCGAGCAATCGCATCGGGTGAATGCGGCCGTCCCACTGGTTGAACTCGCCAACGACGCTGACCCGGCGGGCATTCGGCGCCCAGACCGCGAAGCTGGTCCCGGCCACGCCATCGATGCTCCGCGGGTGCGCGCCGAGCTTCTCGTAGATGCGCCGTTCGTTTCCCTGGCCGAACAAGTAAAGATCGGTATCACCGAGGGTGGGCAGAAATGAATAGGCATCGCGCGTCCGCTGCTGGTGGCCTTCGGGGTCGGTGATCACCAGGTCATAGGCATAAACGCGCGTGGCCGCGCGGGTGGCGCCCTCGAACAGGCCGGCCTTGTGCAGGCGCTTCAACGGGATGCGCGGCTGGTTGGGCTCGTGGACCGGCACGGCCTCGACCTTCGCCGCGTGCGGCAGCAAGGCGCGGACGACCACGCCCGACCCGTCGCCCAACGGGTGCATGCCGAGCAACTGGTGCGGGGACTGCTGCCGGGTCTCGATCAAACTTTTCAGTTCCGCTTCGCTCAGAATCATGGCAGGTTGCAGGGTGCCATACGCGGCTTTGGAAAAACATGAAAAAAGCAGGGCGCCAGCGCGAATGGGGGCTTGCCTTGAACCCGGTAGCAGCGGACGTCAGTCCGCTCCGTCTGATCGCCAAAGAATTGGAGCCGACTCACGTCGGCTGCTACCGGACGGGGGGAGGACACCTCCCCGGCCCTCTCCTCCGCTGGCAGCGGAGGAGAGGGGACAGGGCAGGAGAGGAGGTGCCGCGGTTCAGGGACCCATCGCCTGCGCCATCGCGAATCGAGGCTTCCCATGAACACACCCATTAACCTGTCCCCGGTCTTCTTCACCGTCCCGCTGACGGGCCTGGTGCTGGCCTTGTCCGTGTGCGGTGTAGTCGGCGGCGCCGAGCCGCTGCCCCTGCGGACCCTGGCCAGAGGCGCATCGAGCGCGATTACCGCGCCGCTCCGGCAAGTCATCAAGGACCGCGCGGCGTGGGAACTATTCTGGGCCAAACACACCGCCAACAGCTTGCCGCCGTCCCAGGCCCCGGCGGTGGATTTCAACCGGGACATGGTGATCGCGGTGACTATGGGTCAACAACGGACCGGCGGTTACGCCATCGAGATCGTTCGCGTCGAGCCCGTCGGTCCTCAGCTTCGCGTCGTGGTCAAACCGAGCGCGCCCAGGCCCGGCGCGATGACCATCCAAGCGCTGACGGCGCCGTTCCACTTCGTCGCCGTGCCCAGAAGCGATTTGGCGCCGGACTTTGTCGATGCCAAGGGCCACCGGCCGAAGTAAGGATTGGCGGCAATGCATTTCGGCCCGGAGCGCGGCTCTGCGAGCCGCAGCACGCTCGACCTGCCGCCGGGGTTGAAGCCAGTTCCAGGCCCGCTCAGCAGCACCGCCGCTGCGGGTCACAGACCCGCGCTCCAGAATCAAGGACCAATCCTGGAATCCGTTCGAGCTGCTCGGCACACACCTCCAGCGGGCCTTCGGTCCAGACCACGAAATCGGCGGCGGCAATTTTTTTGTCGATCGGCCACTGGGCGAGGTTGCGCTGGTCGATTTCCTCAGCCGCCCAGTCGCGCTCGAGGAGCCGACGGCGCTGGGTCGCCGCCGAACAGGCCACGCAAATGCTGGCATCAAAACACGACGCGGCGGCCGTTTCGAACAGCAGCGGGATCAGGACCACGGCCGACGGGCGGCCCTCCTGTCGCCAGGCTGCGACCTGCGCCAGCCAGACGGCCCGAATGCGCGGATGCAGGATGTCCTCGAGCTGGCGGCGCGCGGGCGCATTGGCGAACACGTGCTGCGCGAGCTTCTGCCGGAGCAAACCGCCCTTGGCGCTGATGAACTCACCGCCGAATGCGCGCCGGATTTCCTCCAGGGCCGGCTGACCCGGCTCGACCAACTCGCGGGCGATCTGGTCGGTATCGGCGACCGGCACGCCCCGGCGGCGAAGCCATTCGCCGGCGGTGGATTTGCCCATGCCAATCCCGCCCGTCAAGCCGAAGAGCCTCACGGCGCCAGCGCCCGGTAAAGGCGGGCCGGGTAATTGGTCGCCTGCGGGTCCACGAACTGAAAGCCGGCCAACCCGGCGACGTTGGTGACCAGCGGCGTCCACGTTTGGAGATCGACGGAGCCCTGGAGGTAATAGAGCTGATTGACCGGGCCTTGAACCGTGATCAGGGGCAAGCCGGCGGGCAGGAAGGTCAGTCCGATTTGCGGCGTGAGGTTGGCGGTGCCCGTGCCGCCCACCGGCAGGTAGAGGTCGTCGATGAAACCGGCGTCCAGACCGGCGGCGTAGTTGGCATCCTTGGTGTAGCGCCACTCGAAGACATTGACCCCGGACGGCACGGCGAAACGGTAATTGAGCCAACCGGTCTCGCCCGACCACCGCTGGAGGCGAACGCCGTTGAGCCAAAACTCCAGCCAATCGAACCCCGCTTCCGAGCTGACCCGCAGATCAAACGAGCCCGTCCCCGCCTGCGTCTGGAGGGTCAGGAACAGCGAGCTGCTTTGGCTATCGCCGATCGCCCCCGACTGGGCGGCGAATTTCCCGAGCGCCACCACGTTGCTCTGCACCAACCACGGCGACGGGCCGGTCGTCGTCCACGGCCAAGCCGAGAAATCACCCGTCTCGAAGCTGTCGATGTATTTCTTGACCTGGAAGACGGCGCTGATTTCGAGGTCCGCTCCCAGGGTCAGGTTCAGCGGGTTGGCGGTGTTGGTCACGCCTCCGGTCCAGGTCACAAACTGGTAATTCGGCTCCGGTGCCGCCGTCAGGGTCACCGGGCTATAGACCGGCAGCGTGCGCGAAGTTGGCGACACGGTGCCGCCCAGGGGCTGGTCCACGGTGAGGTTGACGAACTGCTGGCTGCTGGCCACGCCGATGAAGGAGTATTGCAACTGGATATGGCCGGAGGCCCCGCCGTAGCCATCGACGGAAATGTAATAGAGCTGGTTCGAGACCACCGCCTGCGAGAGGATGCCGAAACCGTCGGCGCACACCAGGTCCACCAGGTTGGTCAACGCGGTGCCGACATATAAATCCAGCAACGTGTCGAAGTCCGAATTGGTGGTCGTCAGGCTGAGCGTGCCGTCGGCCGGGGCGATCCAGGAATACCAGATCGAGTGCCCGCCCTCGTTGCCGCAGTGCAGCGGTTCGCCCGGTTCGAGAGTGGCGCGGCCGTTGATCGCGCTCACCACGCCGGTGGTGCCCAGCAACTGGATCGCGTCGGCAAAATCGTCGTTGGTCGGATTGACGTAAGCGATGACGACCTGGTCGGTGGCGCCGAGATTGCCGGCCAGGTCCAGGGCGAAGGCCGAGATGAGGTTGGTGCCGGGTGGCAGTGTCACGGTGCCGGACCAGTTGGTGGTGCCGATCACGGGCACGGGCGGATTCTGGTTGACCTGAAGAAAGACCTCGAGAACGGGCGTGGCGGCGTTGGCCGGGTCGTCGTCCTTGGCGGTGCCGGCAATGGTCAGGATGTTGGTGGTGCTGACGATGCCGCCGGGCGGGTTGGTGATGGATACGGATGGGCCGATGTAGTCGGGGAGCGCGCCGGGGGCGACCCGGAGGCGAATGGGGCCAACGCCGTTCGTATCGTAGCCGGCGACGGCGATGCGGTAGGTCGTGCCTTGGACGGCATTGAAATTGACGTGCGCCTTCAATCCGTGCAACGGGTCATTGGTCGAGGCGGCCACCGGCACCAGGCCCTGGAGGTCCGGCCCGGTATAGACCGCCAGGACGGGGTTGAAGCCGCTGCCGGCGGTGTCGATCAGCACGTTGGTGCTGACGGCGGGCGACCAATTCCACCAGACCGAGGCGGCCACGGTGACGACCTGGGCGTGGAATGGCTCGCCAGGCTCGAGGGTCGCGAAATTATTC
>JAGWYX010000221.1 GCA_018969165.1 Verrucomicrobiota bacterium | reverse complement strand
GACGCAACGACGCCCGGGGCCATGGACTGCTGACTCAACGCGGGCGGCGCCGGTCCAGGATCAACCGCCCGGCCGGGGCATCCACGGTCACGGTAAACCGCGAAAGCAAGGCGCTGCCGAGCAAGCCCGATTCACCCGGGAAAATCCGCATGGCGTGCAGCCCGGTGGGGACATGCTCGAAGAGGGCGCCGCCCAGTTCGACGGTGCTGCGGGTCTGCGGGATCGTGATTTCGGCCAGGCCGATGGATACCCGAGGCACGACACCCGGCGGCGGCGGTCCATCCCTGACCCATTCCAACGCCGAAGCGCAACCGGTATCCAGACGCGCCCACTGCGGTCGGCCGCCGTTGACGCGGATGGGGAGCAGCAGCGCGCCGTTGCGCGACGCCAACGGGAGCACCGTGCGGGTGGCGGTCGGCGCCGCCCTGGCAAGCAATCGAACTTGTTCGGCCTCAAAATCGAGCTGCACCACCCGATGGCGGAAGAAATCCGCGCCCAGCAGCCCGTCCACCGCGCAATGGCAGCGACGGCTGAACCCTTCCAGGTCCACCACCAGAAACCGCTGGCGCAGCGGCACGGCCCCTACCGTGGCGACGAGCGGCGTGGTCCAGTAACCGACGCTCTGCGTGTGAACCCCGTGGACAAGGACCGAATCCGTCAGGGAAATGCCCAGATGGCGGGCGGCGGCCGAACTCAGGGCGCTGACGCCGGCGCCGGAATCGAGGAGGAAATTCAATGGCGGCCGCGCCGGCGGCACCCGGACGCTCACCCAGATCAAGCCGTCGCGGAAGGCGAACGGGAAACTGCTGGCGGGACCGCCGACGGTGCCGGCGGGCACAAGCCAAGCTGATGACAGCATAAGGAACGCGAACAAGCAACGCACGCGCCCCGATGCAGCAAGTGCGATGCCGACCGGCCCCGGGACCGACGTGAGGCGCTAAAAAGCCGCGCCCTCCGCTCTGCCGGCCACCCCGAAGGGGGCATTTCTGGTCACGCCGGGCAAATTGCGACAGGAACGGGGCGAGGGCAGTGTCCGAATTTGCGGTTGGAGCGCGAGTCTGTGACTCGCAGCGGCTTGATTTTGAAGCTGCTGTGCTGCGGCACACAGAGCCGCGCTCCGAAATTAGGACACTGCCGGGGCCAGGCAACGCTTGACTTGCGGCGGGATAGTTTTCAGGCTCAGGGCCTGGAGCGGCAAACCGCTCCCGGCTGATGACACGCCAACAAGTCCTGGACCTTTATTTCCTGGATGCCCGCTGCAAGTTGATCGATCTGGCGGCGTTCCTGGACCGTGTCGATCGCGCCCCGGGGGAGGCGGATTTTCGGCTGGCGGCGTTTCGGCAAGCGCTCCGTGAATTGGAACGGCCCGGGCCCCAGCGCGCCAAACAAGTCCTGCTGGCCTTCAGCGATCCGACGACGCAGCCGATTGCCAAGGCCACCACCAAGGCCGCCTGCGGCGCCTGGCCCGGCAAGGCGACCGGGGACCCGGGGTAAGGGATCGGCACCCAACCCGCCGATGGCTTGCGTGGCCTGGCCCCCGGATCGGCAACTCGAATGCACTCCCCCGGTTCGCACCGCTAATCCCACCCTCCTGCCCCTCGCCCCTGACATGCGCTACATTGAACCGCACGCCCACATGGTCAGCCGGGTCACCGACGATTACCTGGACCTGGCGACCGCCGGTTGCCAGGCCGTGTGCGAGCCCGCCTTCTGGGCCGGGTTCGACCGCAGCTCGGTGGACGGCTTTTACGATTATTTCTGCCAGCTCACCGAGCACGAGCCGAAGCGGGCGGCCAGGTTCGGCCTGGCGCATTTCTGCTGGTTGTGCATCAACCCCAAGGAATCCGAGGACCTCAAACTGGCGGACGAGGTGCTGGCGGTCATCCCGCAATTCCTGGCTCGCCCCGGCGTGCTGGGCATCGGTGAAATCGGCCTGAACAAGAACAGCAAGAATGAATTGGCGGTCCTTGAACGGCACATCGACCTGGCGGCAGCCCATGACCAGATGATCCTGGTCCACACCCCGCACCTCGAAGACAAGCTCAAGGGCACCCGGCTGATAATTGATGCCCTCAAGAGCGATCGCCGAGTCCGACCCGAGCGCGTCATCATCGACCACGTTGAAGAACACACGGTCGAATTGGTGCTCCAGGCCGGGTTTTGGGCCGGCATGACCCTTTATCCCGAGTCCAAGTGCACCCCCGCGCGGGCCATCGATCTGCTCGAGCGCTACGGCACGGAGCGGATTTGGATGAACAGCGCGTGCGACTGGGGCGTGAGCGTGCCGCTGGCGGTACCGCGCACGGCCCTCGAGATGCGCAAACGCGGTCACACCGTCGAGGCGATCGACAAGGTGATTTACCAGAACCCGCTGGAATTCCTGAGCCAGTGCCCGAAGTTCCGGCTGGGGTGAGCGCGGTTTTTTTCTTCGCGTCGTCGTCGGTTTGGGGTTGAATGACGGCCCATGAAACTGGACCACGGGCTTCACCTGGCCTACTGCACCAACATTCATCGGGGCGAGACGTGGGCCCAGATGTTCGATGCCCTCCAGCAATTCGGCCTGGCGGTGCGCGAGCGCGTCTGTCCGAACGCCCCCTATGGCATCGGCCTGCGCCTGAGCAACCAGGCCGCCCGCCAGCTCAGCTCGGGCTCGATCCTGGCGGGATTCCAGAAATGGCTCGACGCCAACCAGTGCTACGTTTTCACCATCAACGGCTTTCCCTATGGCCAGTTCCACGGCACCCGCGTCAAGGAGCAGGTCTATGCCCCCGATTGGACCACGCGCGAGCGGCTCATCTACACCAACCTGCTGTTCGACCTGCTGGCCAAGCTGTTGCCAAACGGGATCGAGGGCAGCGTCAGCACCGTGCCGGGCTCGTTCAAGTCCTTCCTCAAAACACCCGAGCAAGAGCGCGCCCTGCGCGAAAACCTCTGGCGGTGCGTCGAACACGTCGCCCGCGTGAGCGACCAGACCGGAAAGCCGCTCCATCTCGGTCTGGAGCCCGAACCGCTCTGTTACCTGGAGACGAGCGAGGAAACCGCGCGTTTCTTCGACCGCCTCCGCGCGGACCACCCGCATGATCCCAAGCTCGAGACGCACCTGGGCGTCAATTACGACGCCTGTCACCTGGCCGTCGAGTTCGAGGAACCGCACGAGGCCCTCCGCCGCTTCCGCGAGCACGGCGTCCGGATCAGTAAAATCCACCTCAGTTCCGCCTTGAAGGTCCGGCCAACGCCCGAGGCGCGCCAGGCCCTGCGCGCCTTCGCCGACGATGTCTATTTTCACCAGGTCATCGCCCGGTCGGCCGACGGAGCGCTCACGCGCTACCGCGATCTTGGCGACGCCCTCGATCCCCATCCCCCGGTTCCCCTTCCCCAATCGGAAGAGTGGCGCATCCATTTCCACATCCCGCTGCACTGCGAGCCGAGCGCGGGTTTCGCCAGCACGGCGGACCACCTCCTGGGGTTGCTGGACGCGCTGCGGGAAGAGCCGGGGCTTTGTCCCCACCTCGAAATGGAGACCTACACCTGGGAAGTCATGCCGCCGGAATTGAAGCACCGCGGCGTGGTGGACCAACTGGTCGCCGAATACGACTGGACGCTCCGCCGCCTGGCCGAGCGCGGGCTGGCGACGTGGAAATGAACCGGCGCGCGGACCGCCTTGTCCGCCCCGCCGCCGCGCAGGTTGCATTTTTCTGAATTCCTGATTTTCTGGGAGCGGCGAATGACTCCAGGCAATCTCACCGCGAAACTGCGTCCCCTGCTGGTATTGGGCCGGGTATCCAACCTGCCGACGGTCTGGTCCAATTGCCTGGCCGGCTGGTGGCTCGGCGGCGGCGGCCACGTCGGAAAGTTCTTCCTGCTGGGGCTGGGCGCGACCTGCGTTTATGTGGGCGGGATGTATCTGAACGACGTTTGCGATGCACCGTTCGACGCGATGTACCGGCGCGAACGGCCGATCCCGGCCGGCACGATCGCGCCCCGAACCGTCGGCTGGTTGAGCGCCGCCTGGCTGGCGGCGGGGACATTGCTGCTGCTGGCCCTGGGCAAAGCGACGGCGATCCTCTGCTTGCTCCTGGTCGCGTGCGTCGTGACATACGATTGCGTGCACAAGTTCATCACCTTTTCCCCAGCCCTCATGGCGGCCTGCCGATTCTTGCTCTACCTGGCGGCGGCGACTACCGCCGTCGAGGGCATCACCGGCCTGGTCGTCTGGAGCAGCCTGGTCCTGGCCGCCTATATCCTCGGCCTGAGCTACCTGGCTCGCAAAGAGAGCGCGCGGGGGGTGCTCAGCGCCTGGCCGGCCTACCTGCTCGTCGCCCCAATCCTGCTGGCCCTGGTCGTCAACGACGGCGATTACCGGTCGCGCGGTTTGCTCCTGTCCACCCTCCTGGGCGCCTGGCTGGTGCACTGCCTGCGCTCCACCTTCTGGGCGGCCACCGCCAATGTCCCCTACACCGTCTCGGGTCTGCTCGCCGGCATCGTGCTGGTGGACTTCTTGGCCGCCGCCGACGTCCCCTGGCCGCTCCAATTGGTGTTCGCCCTGCTGTTTGTCGCGGCGCGCTTGTTCCAGCGATTCATTCCCGCGACGTGAACCCCTGTCGCGGCGCGACGGCATCCGGGTATGCGCCTGGCCGCGGATCGCGGCTTCGGATCGGCGCTTGGCCCGCGGTGGGCCACCGGCTCATCGATCCTCTGGCTTCGCCTGGAATTCCTCGATCAGTTCCTTGATCTGCCGGGCGTCGGCTTTGGTGTGGCCGTGGCTGGTCAACGGGTCGGACCCGCCCGACGACTCGATCAGGAGGTCCGACCACAGGAGGCCGGTCTTGAGATGGACCGATGCCACCTTCTGCATGCTGATGCTGATCTCATCGACGCTGAACCACGACCGCTTCCGCCGCACCACGGCCCGGTCGGAAATCTCGATCACGGTTGGGAACAGGAAATTGCCCCGGGTCCAGCGGCTGGCCTGAAACGTCGCCATAGCGTGCGGGTTTAATCGGACATTCTCGAGCCGCGCGCAAGTTTTTTGTCAATCACCGGGACGCGGTTGCCTGGCCCACCCGGACCACCCGCGGTCCAGGAGTCCCAGCGAGGGCCGCCTCGCTGGCCTATTCAAGGCCGAGAATTTTCTTGCCGGCGGCCGAGATCATGCTCGGGTGCCAGGGCGGGTCCCAGACCAACTCGACGTTGGCTTCCTCGATGCCGTCGAGCGAGAGGATTTTGGTTTGCACGTCGCCGGCGATCTGGCCGCCGAGATGGCAACCCGGGGCCGTCAACGTCATCTTCAGGTTCACCGTGCTGCCCCGCAGATCGATGTCATAGACCAGGCCCAGATCGACGATATTGACCGGTATCTCGGGATCGTAACAGGTGCGCAACACCTCCCAAACCTGTTGCTCGGTGGGTGCCGTCGGGCCGCCAGCCGGCGCGGGAGCTGCCCCGGGATTTGGAGCGGCGGCGAGCGCCGAATCCGGCGGCGGTGGCGATGGGGATTCTTCTCTGGAAGCATCCATACTCAATCGAGTTTCTGGCGCAAGGTTCGCGCGATTTGCAGGAAGGCCTCCCCGGGTGGGGCCTCCGGCATGCTGACGACCACCGGTACCCCTTTGTCACCGGCCACGCGAATCTCGGTGTAAATCGGGATTTCCCCTAGAAACGCCAGTTTCTGGCGCTCGGCCTCGGCGCGGCCCCCGCCGTGGCCGAAGATTTCGACCCGTTCGCCGCCGGGGCTTGTGAAATAGCTCATGTTCTCGACGATGCCCAGGATGGGGACGTTGACCTTCTCGAACATGGCGATGCCTTTGCGCACGACGCCGAGCGAGGCCTCTTGCGGGGTCGTGACCACCACGCCGCCATCCAGTGGCACCGTCTGGCAGAGCGTCAACTGCGCGTCGCCGGTCCCCGGCGGCAGGTCCACCAGCAGGTAATCCAGCTCCCCCCACTCGACCGAGGTGATGAACTGTTGGATGGTCTTCATGATCATCGGCCCGCGCCAGATCACCGGGGCGTCGCCATCGAGCAGGAAACCCATGCTCATCAATTTCACCCCGTGGCTGGTCGGTGGCACGATCTTCTCGTTCTCGTTGACGCTCGGCCGCTGCTGTATCCCCATCATCAACGGAATGCTCGGCCCGTAAATGTCGCAATCCAACAGGCCCGTGCGCGCCCCCAGGTGCGTCAACCCGCAGGCCAGGTTGGCCGACACGGTGGACTTGCCGACGCCGCCCTTGCCGCTGGCGACGGCGACAATGCGCCGCAGGCCGGGGACCTTGTTCTGACCCGACCACGGGCTCGGCGGGGGCGCCGCCGGGCGCGCGGTGACCTGGACGTCCACGTGGACCAGCCCCACCTCCGGGAGCGTCCGCAGGACCCGCTCGCATTCCTGCTTCATCTGTTGGGCCGCCTCCGGTTTGACGGTCGTCAGTTGAAGTTGGACGCTGACGGCACCGTGGTCGGAGGCGACGTTCTTGACCAGGCCGAAAGAAACGATATCGCGCGAGTAACCGGGGTACTTGACGCTTCTGAGCGCGTTCAGGATTTCTTCTTGAGTCGGCATAGGCAAACGATCACTCCCGGTCCGGGCTCATGTCTTCGTGCCGGCGGCCAGGGTTGCGGCGCGGGCCACGGGCGCCGAACCGTTGGCGCGCGGGCGCAGGACCGAATCGATCGTCCCGC
>JAGWYX010000220.1 GCA_018969165.1 Verrucomicrobiota bacterium | reverse complement strand
GCATCCAGGTCGTCGGGCCGGCCGAAGATCGGCTGGCCGCGGCGTGCGTGCGGCTCAACGAGGCCTTCAATCACTGGATCGTCCACCGCACCCCGTTCGTCACCGTGAAGGCGGCCATGACCCTGGACGGCAAGATCGCCACCGCGCGTGGGGAATCCCGGTGGATCACCGGCCAGCTCGCCCGTGCTCATGGAATGGCCCTGCGGCGAGGCGCCGACGCGGTGTTGGTCGGCATCAATACCGTCCTGGCGGACGACCCCAGCCTGACCGTTCGCCATCCGCACGCCGCCTTCCGCACGCCGCCTTCCGCACGCCGCCTTCGAGAGTCCAATGTCCAAGGCCGCGGACCGCGGTGCCCGCGCCGGCGGATCGTCCTGGACTCGCGGGCCCGCACTCCGCTCGCGGCCAAAGTCGTTTCCGACGATTGGGCCGGGCTGACCACCATCGTCGTCGGCCGCCGGGCTCCGGCCAAACGCGTGGCCGCCCTGGCCCGGAGGGCCGTCGTTTGGCGGGCCCCGGTGCGGGACGGCCGGATCGATCTGCGCTGGTTGTTGAGGCGCCTGGGCCGGCAGCAGGTGACCAGTCTGCTGGTCGAAGGCGGGGGCGAGGTCAACGCCGCCTTTCTCCTGGCCGGCCTCGCCCACCGGGTCGCGTTTTTCTATGCCCCCAAAATCCTCGGCGGTCGGGACGCGCGCAAGGCCATCGCCGGCGACGGGGCGCGGCGCCGGTCCGAGGCCCTGCCGCTGCGGCAACCCGAGTGGCGGCGTCTCGGCCAGGACTGGCTGTTGACCGCGCGAGTGGAGGAACCGCGGTGAAAGTCGTCAACTTCTCAGGTCTCCAGGTGGCACGACACGCTCGCCTTGGCCCCGGGTCTCCTGATAACCTGGTCACCTGACAACCCGATAACCTGACCACACCCCATGTTCACCGGCATCGTCGAAGGCACCGGCGTCGTCGAACGCGTCACGCCGACCACCGACTCCATCCGCCTGGCGGTGCGCCCCGGGCGGTGCGGCCACGGCCTCCGGGTTGGCGACAGCGTCGCCGTCAACGGGTGTTGCTTGACGGTCCTCCGCCGCGCCCAGGCTGCCAGGGGCGGACGTTTGGTTTTTGATCTACTCCGCGAAACCTGGGCGCGAACCAATCTGCAGTTCGTCCGGCCCGGCACGTCGGTCAACCTCGAACGGTCGCTCCGCGCCGACGGCCGGCTGGGCGGGCATTTTGTCACCGGCCATATCGACGGCCTGGGACGGATTGCGCGCTGGGAGCGGGTGGAGGCGGATTGGTTGCTGGAGGTCATCGCGCCCGCCGCGGTGATGCGTTACGTCGTCTTCAAAGGTGCCATCGCGGTGGACGGCATCAGCCTGACGGTGGCCGTCGCGCGCAAGGACCGGTTCCGTGTCTGGGTCATCCCGCATACTTACGCCACGACCACGCTCCGCGAACGGGTAGTCGGCGACGCGGTGAACCTGGAGGCGGACCTGCTGGGCAAGTATGTCGAGCGCTTCACCGGCCGCGGCGGCCCTTCAGTCGGGCGTCGTCATCCCAAAATCGACGCCGGACCGCCGGGAGCTATTCCGCATTGATCTCGACCACGCGCCCGGCCGGGACACGCTCGGTCTTGCCGAACCCGGCCTTGTAGTAGAAATAGCCGTTTTTCAATTTGGGCTTGCCGCGGACCCGGAGCTTGTCGCCATTGACCAGCATCATGTCGTAATGGGCGCAGCCGCAGGCCAACCAGGTCAACCCCAGGGTCAGCAAAAGAATCCGTTTCATGCGCGGAAAATCTGGTGCGCTTAGCAGGACTTGAACCTGCACGGCTTTCGCCACTACCACCTCAAAGTAGCGTGTCTGCCAATTCCACCATAAGCGCACCCATTGCCTCTATTGAACCACGCCCCCGCCCGTCTGCAAGCGCTTTTTCCCGGCCAACCACCCCTCGGGTGCATCTCAACCCTTGCCGACGCCCAGCCTCGACGCCATCGTCTCGCTTCAGCCGGGTGTCACGCCAACCTGGACCTCGAGAATCGCTTCAGCGGCTTTCCGTCTCGCCGGCGCTCTCGGCCGTTGAACGGCCGAGCCGTCGGCGCCCGAGTCTCGCCGGCCTGAAACCCAGTGGTCGAGTGATGACGAACTTTTGTCGTACGTGCGACAAAAGTTCGTCGAGGCGCACCGGATCAGAGGCTGCCATTTTTGCGCGGCGGCGAGAAACTGAGATGCGCCCCCGCCCCCGCCCTTCGGCCCAGAGGCCCTCCGACGCCGTATAAGGCGAATTTATTCGATCACGCAGACGCCCTCCCGCAGCTTAAATCGTGCAGTTGGGGCTTGATCTTTGGCTCAGCCGACCGCATAAAGTACTCGGCTGAAGTGAAACTTCTTTATGGCTGACATTGCGAATAAATACGGCGACAACGTGCCGGGCAAGTACTACGTGGACAATCAGTGCATTGACTGCGATCTTTGCCGCGAAACGGCACCCGAGAATTTCACCCGCAACAACGATGGGGGGTATTCTTACGTGTTCAAACAACCCGGCACGCCCGAGGAAGAAGCCCAGTGCAAGGAAGCCAAGGAAGGCTGCCCGGTGGAGGCCATCGGCGACGACGGGGCCTGAGCCGCCCGCTTGCGCTTTGCGCCGCAGGCAGTCGCCTGCGGCTTTTTTCCAGCGCCCCGCGCCTCAGACCTCGGGTCAACTTTGTCGTGCCTCTGCTTGTCTTGCGTCAGTTTCCGGCGCGCGCCTGCGCCCCCAAGGCGCGCCGCAGCAGGTCCAGGGCCTGCTGCGACGTGACCCACTTGAACGTTTCCCGGTCGTAAGGATTGCACTGGCGCTCGACCCGCGTCGCCCCCGCCGAGGCCAGCCCGATGAAGGCCGTGCCCACCGGTTTGTCGGCCGACCCGCCGCCCGGCCCGGCAATCCCGGTAATCGCCAGCGCGAAGTCGGCCGACCCAATCCGGCGGACGCCTTCGGCCATCTCGCGGGCCGTGGCTTCGCTGACGGCCCCGTGCGTCGCCAGCGTTCCCGCCTGGACACCTAATAAGTGGAGCTTGGTCTGGTTGCTGTAAGCGATCACCCCGCCCCGGAAGACCGCCGAGGCGCCCGGCACGTTCGTCACCCGGTGGCCAAGCTGCCCCCCCGTGCAGGACTCCGCTACGACGAGCGTTTGCCCGCGCTCGATCAAGCGGCGGACAACGACGGCCTCGAGGGTCTCTTGGCCCTCGCCGAAAATGGCAGACCCGAGCTGTTGCCGGACGATTTGTTCGGCCGTCTTCACCGTCGTGCTTGCCTCTGGGCCGCGCGCGATCAAACGGACATCCACCTCGCCGGGACGGGCACAGTAACCGACCTCCAGGCCGGCCGCCAGATGGGGCTGGAGCGGCACGCTGATCCGTTCTTCGACCCGTGACTCGCCCAAGCCCGTCGTTCTCAGGGTGCGCGTGGCGAACGGTTCCACGTCGGGGAAAATCTGCTCGACCAACCGCAGCACCTGGTTCTGGAACATCGGTCGCAGTTCCCGCGGCGGCCCCGGCAGCAGGATCAACAGGCTGCGCCCGCCAGCCGGTCGAAAGGGATTCGGCTCGATGAGCAGCGCCAGCCCCGGGGCGGTTCCATGCTCGTTGGTCAGGACGGTGGCGCCCTCGGGGACCATCGCCTGCACCCGGACTTGATCCGGCATCGGCCGGTGACTCGCGGCGAAGAAGCCCTCGATGCGAGCCGCGATGCCGGCGTCCGATTGGAGCTTCCGCCCGAGCAGCGCGGCGATCTCCTCGCGCGTCAGGTCGTCGGAAGTCGGCCCCAGGCCGCCGGTGACCAGGACCAGGTCGGCGCGGCTGAGCGCCTCCTGCACTGCCTGGCGAATGGCGGACGCTGAATCGGGAACGGTGACCTGGCGGGTGACCCGTCGGCCGAGTTCGGCGAGTTGGCGGCCCAGCCATTGCTGGTGGGTATTCAGGACAGCGCCGAGCAGCAGTTCGGTGCCGGTGTTGATCAATTCAATGTTCACGGCGCAGGCAGGATACCACCATGAACGCGCGGAGCGCGACCACGAATCGAGCAGGGCGGCGGCGTCCCCGCCACGCCGCCAGGCCGAGCGGTTGCTCGGCCCTACCGCGCGGTGACTGCGGTCAGCAGTTCCTCGAAGTTCTGGACGACGCGTTCGATGGTGAAGGAGCGGCGGACGGTGGCTCGCCCGGCGCGCGCCAGCGTGTTGGCCAGTTGCGGCGAGCCCAGCAGCCGTTCCAACTGTGCGGCGTAGGCCGTCAGGTTGCCGGGTTCGGCCAGCAGGCCGTCCTGGCCGTCAGTGATAATCTCGAGGACGCCCCCGGCGCGGGCGGCGATCACCGGTGTGCCCACCGCCATCGCTTCGATGACGACGCGCCCGAAAGGCTCGGGCCGGGTCGAGGCGTGAACCAGCACCGTCAGATCACTCAAGGCGGGACCGATCGCCTCCTGGAATGGGACGAAATGGACGCGCGCGGCCAGTGCTTTTTCCCGGACGACCCGGCGCAGGCCGGCCTCGAACTCCTGGTCCTCGTTGAACGCCTGTCCAATCAGGACAAAATGACCGGTCGCCTGGCGGCGTGACCATCGCTCGGCGAGCTGAAGGAAGAAGTCCTGTCCTTTCCAGGGAGCGAACCGGCCGATCATCCCAATCAACGGTTCCTGGGGCGGCAGGGCCAGCGAGTCGCGCAGGCCGCCGGGCTCGGTGCGACGATAGCGTTTAAGCGGGATGCCGTTGTGGATGGTCTGGGTTCGGTGGGCCGGCAGGCCCAGTCGCAGGAGGGCGGCGCGGGCGAACTCGGAAACGGTGACCAACCGCGTTGCCCCCTTGCGGGCCCGCCGTTGAAAGGCCAGGAGGGCGACGCGGGGGAAAAACTCGGCCGACAGCACGTCGTTGACCCACCAGACCGAAGGCACGGCCCGACGCTGACAGGCGGCGGAGGCGGCGAAGTGGTCTTTGTTGGTGCAGGAGACCACGGCGCGGGGTTGGAATTCGGCGAGCACGGCCTCCAAGCGGCCGCGTGCCTGGCGCAAAGCCAGCCAACCGGCCAGGCCGGCGCGGAGCGCGGTCCGACGGCCAACCAGCCGGAATTGATCGAGGGAGTTGGCAAAGCGGTAGTCGAAGACCGGCAAGTCCAACCGGGCGAGGCGCTGGCCCAGGGGACTGGCCAGCGGGCAAGCGCAGGCGATCTTTTTTTCCCGGGCCTCGGGGAAGGCTTCCAGCAGTTCCAGGAGGTTGATTTCCGCGCCACCGAGAATCCGGCTGGCGTGATCCACGAAGAGGACGCGGGTCGCGGTCAATGGCTGGCGGTGACGACCAGGACCTGTTCGAGGGTCGTGAGCCCTTCGCGGGCCTTGTCCAGGGCGACGAAGCGTAGGGTCTTCATGCCTTGCTCGATGGCGATCTTGCTGATTTCCATCGCGCTGGCGCGCTGGATGACCAGCTTGCGAATCTCGTCACTGACGGACATGACCTCGATGATGGCGCAACGGCCCGAGTAGCCGGAATTCTTGCACCGCTCGCAACCGCGGCCGCGGTAAAGGGTCGCGCCCTGGAAGCTGTCGGGGTTGATGTTCAGGTCCTCGAACATCTTGGGGGGATAGGTCAAGGGTTCCTTGCAGACCGGGCAGACCCGGCGCATCAGGCGTTGGGCGCACGACAAGATCACCGACGAGGAGATCAGGAAGGGCGCGATCCCCATGTCATCCAGGCGGGCGATGGCGCCCGCGGCGTCGTTGCAGTGCATGGTGCTGAGGACCTGGTGCCCGGTCAGGGCGGCCTCGACGGCGATCTCGGCGGTCTCGGTGTCGCGAATTTCGCCGATCATCACGATGTCGGGGTCCTGGCGGAGGATCGAGCGCAGCGCCGAGGCAAAGGTCAGGCCGATCTCCTTCTTGACGGGGACCTGGTTGATGCCGGGGATTTGGAATTCGACGGGGTCTTCGACGGTGACGATGTTGAACTCGGGGTTGTTGAGTTCGTTGAGGGCGGAATAGAGCGTGGTGGTCTTGCCCGAACCCGTCGGCCCGGTGACCAGGAGCAGGCCATGCGGGGCGTCCACCGCGCCTTTGAAGCGGCGGAAGGTCTCCTTGTCCATACCCAACTTGTCGATGCTGGCCGAGAGGTTGGATTTGTCCAGGACGCGCAGGACGCATTTCTCGCCGTGCACGGTGGGCAGGAACGACACGCGCAGGTCGATATCCTTGCCGCCGACGCGCACGCGCATGCGGCCGTCCTGGGGCAGGCGGCGTTCGGCGATGTCCAGGTTGCTCATGATCTTGAGGCGCGACATGAGCGGGATTTGCATGTTCTTGGGCGGGGGGGTGGCGTCGATCAGGGCGCCGTCGATGCGGTAGCGCAGCCGGACCATCTTCTCGAATGGCTCGATGTGAATGTCGCTGGCGCGGTCTTTGATGGCTTGGACCAGGATGAGGTTGGCCAGCTTGATGACGGGGGCTTCCTCGCTGGAAGCGGCCAATTGGTCGAGGTTGAGTTCCTCGGCGGTTTCCTTGGTGATCTCCAGGTTCTCGGCGTCCGTCTCCATCTCCGCCTGTTTCTGGGCGTCCTGGATGATGTCCTCCATCGAGCCGGTCTTGCCCGAATCCAGGTTGTTGATTTTATCGATGATGGCCTTTTCGGAGGCGATCATCGGCAAGATATCCAGTTTGGTGATGCGCTTGACATCGT
>JAGWYX010000219.1 GCA_018969165.1 Verrucomicrobiota bacterium | reverse complement strand
AAATGCGTTCTTTCGATTGATGAGTTTGACCAAAACAGCCGCGGGCGAAACCTAAGACCTTTTCGCCGGGCTTGGAAATGAAAAATGGGGATTCCGGCCTCCATCCGCCTTGACTCAGTAACGCTTCTGACGAGGATGTTGTTTCCGGACGGTTTCCCCGTTCACCCCTCCGTGGTCGGGAGCCTCAGACTTGATGGGTCGGCTGGCGGGGATCACGCCGGTCGTGCGTTTGAGGTAAAGCGTTCGCTTCGGAAAGTCGAGCGTGACCAAGTGGCGTGCGAGAAAATGCAGTCCAATGACGCCCTTGACCCCGGCACGATGCATGGGTCCCGCAACGCCTATCTCGCCCAAACCGATCGCGGAATAGGATTCCCCGCCAACCGGAAGTTCTGGACAGTAGACTGCCGGACAAACCGCGAATCCGAGGTTCATCACGGCATTGGTCCAATCCGGTTTCCGCCGCCACATGACGCGTTCGAAGAAGTTGGAAGCGAGCATTATGTCAAATTGGCCAGAGAAGCCCGTGTCGAGGACGAATCGCTGGCGGCCTTCGCCGAACAGATCGATCTCAGCAATCGTCGGTAGCTCGCCTTTCAAGGTGAGGGGAATTGGTTTGCCGAGGCGCTCCTCCTGGAGGGTCTCGGGGTCGAGGAAACGCAGTTTCCCAACCTCGAAGTCTAACTGAATGCAATAATGCTGCAAGCAGTCCCACCCGAGTATCCCTTTGGCCTGGCTGTAAGCAGCTCCCCGCATCGCAACAGTCGAAATCTCGCGGCCAGTTAACAAGCGCGTGCCTCCCAGATAAAGCTCGGGCGCAGCATAGATGCTTCGGCGTCCTGCCACCGGATCGAACGCCATCGGGTTCCGTCGCGTCCGAAGACGCCGGCCAAGTCTCGGCGCCAGGGAGTCATCCAGGACCGTGAAGGCCGCCCCCGTATCGAGGATGAACGGCAGTTCTCCTCCATCCCCGATCTGAAGCGGTATGCAGATCGGTTTGACCCCAAGGCGAGCATTTTCGCTCAAGCGGATTTCCGGTGGAAGGTCCTTGACCGGGAGACCGGGAGGCAACTGGTCACCGGCGTTGACGTAGAGGAGCGCCAAGCCCGCCCAGCCGGCGGTGGCGAGGAAACCACGAGCGGAGATTACACGGGATCGGCTGCCGGTTCGGCCGATCGTCAACGACCGCTTGGCTCTCCTGTCTGCCGGCTGTTGGAACCGTAGCTTTTGGCTCCCGGCTTGTGACGAAGCCGTCGAACCACCGAAGGGAGTGGCGGGTTCACGCTGTCGAGTGCGTACGAGCCGCAATTGAGCAAAGATCCACCAACACGAGGCACCCATTTGAAATCGCGATAGCCTCACTTCGGTTGCGTCGCCGTGGGCTTCGGTGTTGCCGGCCACTCCAGAATCTGGCGGTCCCGCTGGAGGCGCTGGCGAAGGTCCGGATACGGGACCTGCTGGACGGGGGCCCGCCGCTGGACCGCCAGGCATGCGGCGGTGGCGGCGGACTGACCCAGGACCATGAACACCGGCTCCATGCGAATTGAGCCGTAGGCGATGTGCGTCGCCGAGAGGCAGACCGGCACCAGCAAGTTCTCACACTCCGTGGCCCGTGGGGTGATCGCGCGATAAGCAATGGGATACGGCGAGAAACCGTGCACCTGGACATCGCCCTCGTTTTCGACGTGCTGATCTTTGACGATCCGCTGGCAGTTGTGTGAGTCCATGCCGTAGGCGGCCAGGCCGATCGAGTCCGCCGGATGCAGGATGCCGCGGCAGTTGTGCTCGGTCATCACGTAGTCGGTCACCATCCGCCGGGCTTCCCGGACATAGAGCTGGTGCGGCCAGCCGCCGGTGTCCGGAAACTCGTCTCGACACAAGCCCCACGATTGCATTTCAGCCCGGATATTCTCGGGCACACGCGGGCTGCTGGCCAGAAAGTGCAGGAAACCGCGCGTGTAATCCGCGTGCGCCTGCCAAATCCGCGCGCGCGCCGTGTAGCCCGCGTCCGGGTAATCGTAACTGGCGCCAATGTCGTCGGTCGAAAACGCCCCATTGTTGTTAATGTCCGTCTTGCCGTTGGGCATTTTCTGGATATGCATGACGTCCCCGAGCCGCGGGTGGCGGCCAACCGCCACCAGCGCCTCGAGGTACCGCGCCAGCAATTCGTACCGGCCAGGGTCGTAGTCCGCGGGTGGCGCGATCGGCCGACGGTTCGCCGGATTTTGCGTCAGGCAAAGCCGGAAATTGTAGGCCTGAACCCGCCGGTCACCGTCCCCGGGCCTCCCGCCGTCGCGGGGCTGGATCAAAGGCAACAGGCCGCTGGCCGGATCGCCGCGCCGGACATAGGGATCGACCGGCACGAGGAATTGGTGCGCTGGCGTTTGGGCGCGAATCCCGTCGAGGGTTTCGTGGTATTGCGAATTCGCCTCGCGGCCGACGGTAAAGCTGACGCCGGCGCGGGCCATCAGGTCGCCTTCGTAGGTGGTGTCGATGAACACTTGTGCCCGGAAGACGTTTCCATTCTCCATCGTCGCCTCGAGGATGCGCCGGCCCGCCAGTTTCACCGAGGCGATCCGTTGTTGGAAATAAACGGGCACCTTGACCTCGCGCAGCATGGCCGTAAAGGTCTCCTCGGCGACGCTCGGCTCGAAGGTCCAAGCCTCGGGTTGGCCGTAATGCCGGCCCAGCCGCCGATAGAACTCGCGCGCGATGCCACCGATCGCGCCCTTGTTGCCGATGTCCGTCTGGCCCAACCCGCCGGAGGTCATGCCGCCCACGTGCCAGCCGGGTTCGGCCAACACCACGCTCGCGCCCTGCCGGGCCGCCGCCACGGCCGCCACCACCCCGCTGGAGGTGGCGCCGTAAACCAGCACCGCCGTCTGGACCGTTTCGGCGGAAAGCGCGCGGCCGGCCGCCACGCAGATGACCATTGCAAGAACCAACCAAACGTTCCCCACGGTCCGCAACCGGCTCCGCCCGCCCGTGCCGGCCGAGGCCGGGGCACTCCGGTTCAAATCTGAAATCTGCAATCTAAAATCTGAAATCGGAATCGGCATCGCGCCTCCTCACCTCGGCCACTCCGCAGTTCAGGAACCAGATCGCTCCCGGCGGACCGGGCCCGGCTACGTTTTGACCGCCGCTTTCATTGGACCGAAGTTGCCTTCTTCGCAACAGCAAACAAAACCTTCGGTCACCGATTTCAACTCCTCCCACCGCGCGCGGATCGATTCGCTCTCCTTGGCGGTGATCTGGTTGTCGGCCGCGGCGGCGGCGATCACGGACAGCAGGTCGGCGAATTCGTGAACGATCTGGTTGGTGGCGGGGATCAGGTACATCGGATGCGAGAGCCTGGCCCTGGGATTGCGGATGAAGAAGCCGCCTCCCTGTTCGCAAATCCACTGGGCGATCCGGGTGTCCTGCGTGGAGCGCAGGAGCGTGGCGATGCGGTCCAGGGGATTGGGGGCGCCGCTGCCGCTGACGTCGGGCGGCTCGGCCCACTTGTAAACCAGGGACAGGGACAGGCCCAAATCGGCGGCGACCTGTTTGGCGCTGGTTTTCTGGAACACTTCCCGGAGAAGTTCGTGGGATTGCATGGCGCAAAAATGATTTGGGAAACCGTCGCTGGCAAGGCAGAATTGGCCGGTGTGCTCGATTCCAGGCATCGCTTCTCCCGGCTGGCTGAACCCGGCCGGCGTGTGGATCGGACTGTGACAAAGAATTCTCGACACAGGTATCGAAAGCTCTTTGTCACCGTACTGGTGGGGCTGACGGCGGGGCTCTCGGCCCGGGCCGAGTTCGACCAACGGGGGCAGGTCAACCTCGTTCCGTTCGGGGTGCTGAGCCTCGTCAACGACGGCGCTCCGACCCAGAAGATCGATCTGTCGAAGTTCGCCACCGAGCCCGGCTCGACCGTGGCGCTGGCCCCGGGCGCCCGGCTGGTGTGCGAATGGCGCCAAGCGCGCGACCTGCGGTCGGTCCGGATCCGGTTTGCCGACGGCGCGCCCGACACCGGCACGATCACCCTGGAATGGTGGCACCGGGTCTGGCCGGACAACGGCACCGGCGGCTGGATGAAGCTCGACGATCCCTTCAACGGCGGCTGGGTGACGGCTCGGTGCCGGGTAACCACCAACGCCAGCGAGTTGCAATTCACCTTCCCGCCCCTCACCACCAACGAAGTCGCGGGTGTCCGGCATGGAGGCGCGGACTTTCGACGCACCTACAAGCTACGCGTCTCGGCCAGTGCCCCGGTCCAAATCCAGCACCTCGGCGTCTATAGCGGCGCCCTCCAGCGCCGCACCCGGCTCCGCTTCGAGTGGAACCTCAAGACCACCGTGTCGGGCATCTGGAACCCTAAATTCGAGGCGCGCAACGGACGCGTCCTCCGCGTGCGCCCCGAGGGTCGCAACGCCGCCCTGGTCGAACTGGAATACGCCGACGCGGCCGACCGCCTGAGCGCCGACCGCGGCCAGTTGATTTTCCGCAGCGGCGAGACGCGCAGTTTCTCGGTGTTCGTGGACGACGTGCTGCAGGAGGGCGGTCTGTACGTCCGCGATATCGGCGTGTTCGTCAGCGACGCCGAGCGGCGCCTCAAGTTCGCGACCTGGCGCGGGCCGTCAGGCGAGAGGTGGCCTGACACCGTGGAAAACCTGGTCGCGCGGATGCCCGAGCAAACCCTGGACCAGGCGTTGCGTGCCTTCCCGCCCAAGCCGCCAGGCATCTGCTTGCTCGGCGCGCCGAATCTGCGCCAGGAGATCGCCCTCGGTCCCCAGGGGGACATCCTCCTGTTCGCCGACAGCCTGCGTTCGCCCGGCCCGGACGCCGATTTGCGGCCGTGGAAGTGGAACGCGCTGCGGTTCCGCTTCGGCGCCGGCGAACACCCGATCATGAGCGAGACCGGCAACCGCGAGGTAAAACGGGATCTGGAGGAGGGCTGGCTGCCGGCGGTGCGCTATCGCTGGGACAGCGGTGACATCGGTTATACCGAGACCTGCGTGGCGACGACCCTCGAAGGCGATCTTGCCGATTTGAAAAATCCGGCCGGGACGGAACCCGTGGTATTGAGCGCCCGTTTCGAATTGACCAACCACACCGCCGCGCCGCGCACCGCCTGGCTGTGGATGGAATCCAACCATCCCCTGCCCCTCCGGATCGCCGTGGACGGCACCCTGGTGCTGAACTCGGCGTCGGACCGCAAATTCCATCCCGACCTGGTCCCGGTCCGCGGTCGCTTCAACACCCTCGGCCAAGGCGACCTGGACCTGGCGGTGCTGGTGCCGGGTGGACCGGGCAGCCCGGATCCGGAATTCCAGGATTCCACGGCCCCGCGCGCCGCCGTTCGGTATCGCGTCGAACTGGGAGCGCACGCCGCGCACGCCGTCGAGCTGGCGGTTCCCTACATCGAGCTGCTCGACCAGCGCGGTCTCCAGGCCCTCAAGGCGGTCGCCTTTGCCCAAGTCCATGACGCGGTCGTCAAGTTCTGGAAGGCGCGCATCGCCCAAGGCATGACCTACCAAGTGCCCGAACCGCTGCTGAACCGCTTCTTCAAGGCCAACCTCTGGCATGTCCTGATCTCAGTGGATATCGACCCGATCAACGGCCTGTACGAGAACGGGGCGGCGACCCACGGCTATGGCAATTACCTCAACGAAACGGCGATGGTCGTGCGCGCGCTGGAGATGCGCGGCGAATTCGACGAGGCCAGCCGGCTGCTGCAACCGTTCCTGCTCTGCCAGGGGGTCAAGGGCTTGCCGGGCAATTTCAAGAGCAAGGACGGCGTCTTTTACGCGGCGTATCCCGTCGATCCCGATCCCTACACCGCGCAGGGTTACAACCTGGACCACGGTTGGGGGCTATGGGCCGCCGCCGATCACTTTTTCTGGACCAAGGACGCGGCCTACCTGCGCGAAAACGCCGATCGCCTCATCAAGGCCTGCGACTGGATCACCCGCGAACGCCAGGCCACCCAGGTGCTCAATCCCGACGGCAGCCGCCCGGTCGAATATGGACTCCTGCCCGCGGGGGAACTGGAGGACGTGGACGAGTGGCTCTACTATTACGCGACGGACGCCTATGGTTACCTGGGCATGCGGCGGACCGCCGAGGCGCTGACCCGTGTCGGCCACCCCGAAGCCCGACGGATCGCCGAGGACACCGCCGCCTTCCGGCACGACCTCCAGGCCAGCCTCGCCGAGTCGGTCGCTACCACACCCGTCGTGCGCTTGCGTGACGCGACCTGGGTCCCCTACGTGCCGCCGCGGGCTGACGCGCTGACTCACCGGGCCGAAGGCTGGATTCGCGAGGGGCTCTACCCCGCGCTGCACCTGCTCGATGCCCAGGTTTATCCCCCGGACCATCCGTTCGCCAACTGGATGATCGACGACCTCGAAGACAATATCTTCATGAGCCCGGAAAGCGGCTACGGCCTGAAGCAGCCCCGCGCCGACTTCTTCAACCTCGGCGGGTTCACCCTCCAACCCAACCTCCTGAACCTGGCGCTGGACTACCTCCAGCGCGACGAGGTGCCCAACTTCCTGCGCGCCTTCTTCAACACCGCCGCCGTCAGCCTCTACCCGGACTCGATGTGCTTCGCCGAGTGGGTGCCCCGGTTCGGCCAGGCCGGCGGGCCCCTCTACAAAACTCCCGACGAATCCAAATTCATCCAGTGGATGCGCGACCTGCTCGTGCTTGAACGCGGCAACCGTCTTGAACTCGGCCTCGGCGTGCCCCGGCGCTGG
>JAGWYX010000218.1 GCA_018969165.1 Verrucomicrobiota bacterium | reverse complement strand
CCGCCAGGTTTTGGAGTGCGCCAGTCCTCTGGCGCTTTGCGGTGTGGCTGGGCCTCTGGCAAAGTGGCGGAGGACCGCCGCACTCCAAGACGCGGTCGCGCCGGCCTTCACCCAGCCTGGTTCATGGTCCCCATGCAGGCGCCTGAGCGCAGGGCCGCACGCGATCGATTCCGTCGGTGACGCTTTCATTTGGCGGCGGTTTTTTCCTCGGTATCTTCCGGCGGGGCGGTGAGCGAGAGTTGAATGGTCTCGGTGCGCTCGCGGTAATTGCGATCGTTCACCGTCGCCGCGCCGATCACCCGAAAGGAAATCTCCTTGCCCACCGGGGCCTTGGTTTTGGCCGTCAGCTTCACCGGAGCTTCGGCGGCGTTAGTCGCGATGTCGTCGATCACGGCGGTGACGGTGTCCGGCAAACCATCGAGAGAGAGTGCAATCGGCCCGGAATAGCCGCGGCGGTCGGCCTTGATCGTGAATACGGCCTCGCCGGCGGCGGATTTGACGCCGGCTGGCAACACGGCGATCGAGAGGCGCTTGAGATTGCTGGCGATCGTGTAGGGCAGTTGGCGAATGGTCACCGGCAATAGACGACTGTATTCGACTACCTCCTGTCCGTTGACACGGGCTTCGCCTCGGAGGAGCAGGTTGCGGGTCCCGGTTTCCGCGTCCGGACGGGCGCGCAGGTCAAGGACGGCGTCGGTCCCGGGGTTTTTCAAGGTGACAGGCTGGAAGTCGAAACTGCGCGTGATCGGCTCGCGTCCGTTCGAGTAACCCTCAGCGGAGACCTTGACCTCGCCAGCAAATCCGCCCCAGCGGTGGATCTCGGCTTCGAGCCGGGTCGTCTGCAGCTGCTCCACCGCGGCGCTGAGCGTGATCGGGTCAATGGTGAACGGGGCCTGCGGGAGGACGGTCAGGAACCCCTCGAGGGCCGGCCGGTTGTCGGCCAGGGCAACGGCCCGGCGCGTCACTGGCCGGCTGTTCATGACGGCCTCCGCGCTGAGCCGGAGCGGGAACGTCCCCAGCGGCGCGTCCCCGGCGGCCGACAACATCAGGAAGCCGCTCGGGGCGGTGGGGGACAAAAGGAGCGGTTCGCTGAACACGCCGGGCGGCAGGCCTTGCGCCGTCAGGCGGACCGTCCCGGAAAAACCCGCCCGGGGCGCCCATTCGCAACGCAGCGGCACATGGCCGCCCCGGCTCAAGCGAGGCGTGTCCGGCTCGAAACGGACGGCGAAATCCTGCGCGGGCGGGTGGATGGACAGGCGATAGGCGTAGCTGTCGCCGCCCCGGTTGAGCAGGTCCCGCAGCGACAGGAAATACTCGGTGTCCTTTTTGAAGTCGGTTTCGATGCGCGCGTCCGGGCCGTTGGCATCGTCATTCTGCGCCAACACCGTCCCCTTGGCGTCGGTCAAAGTGAGCAACGAATCCAGGGGCGAGCCGAGGCTGCTGGCCTCCACTTCACAGATCAGGTGCGCGTCCTGGGCCAGCTTGAGTTTAAACGTGTCCACGTCCCGGTCGGCGTTCATCCGCCCGTTGATGGTGACCGGCGGGGTGACGGCATTCGCGTCGTTGGTGGCGTTGTTCGGCTCGGTCTCAAGGATTTCGGGCTGGTCGCTCACGGCGAACCGGAACGGATTGCAGAATCCCCGGGCGAAAGACACGCGCAAATCCTGGAGGCCGAGCGGCGAGTCGGCACTGATCTGTAGCGGCAGCCGGGTGACGCCGTCCAGGTTCCGACCTTTGAGTTCGACTTCGACCGTGTGACCGCGCTGGCCGCCGAGGGGGAAGACCGAATCCACGTAAGGCAGCGCGCCGGCGATCAGGCGGTAGGTGTAATCGGTCCCGCCGCGGAATTGAAAGTCGCGGAGCTGGACCAGGTAATCGCCATCGGCGGGGACCGTGAACTCGATAAAGGAGTCGAACCCATGGTAATCCTCATTCCGGACGAGTTCCTTGCCGGCGGAGTCGAGGAGGGCGAGCGAGGAATCGAGCGGCGACCCGACGCGGAACGCCCACACGTCAAGAATCAGGGTCTGCCCTTTCCGGGCCGCAAAACGGAAGTAATTGGTTTGGCCGGCGGCGCCGACCCGGCCCTCGATGGCGGCCGGCAGCACGATTTTTTGCGCGCGATCGGGCGCGGTGTTGCCGCCGCTGGCGGTGATTTCCGGGAGATCACCGACATTGAGCCCGAGCGGCTCGGAAGCTCCGGCGGGGCTGACCGCGCGGACTTCGCGCCGGTTCAACGAGGCGTCCGCCGCCGCCGCCAGTTCGACCCGGAGTGTCTTGTCGTCGGCCATCACCCCGGTGCGGATCCCGCCCTGACTGGATTCCAGAACCACCGCCGGTTTTTGCGGCGGCACAATCGTCGCGCTCAGACCGCCATCGCCGCTAAACACCAGGTGGTTGACCGCGGAAAGGTTCTCGCCGGATACGGTCACGGTGACCGTCGTGCCGCGCTGAATCCACTCGGGGGTGAGCGACTTGATTCTGGGAACCGGCTGAGCGGAGACGAACGTCGTGAGGAGGCCGGCCATCAGGAACAGGAGTCGGCGGGTTTTAGACGCGCTCATGCATCGGGGGAAAGGGCGCCTCCTCTCCTCCACTGCCAGCGGAGGACAGGGCACCCGCAGGGCGGCAGAAGAGGTGGCTCGGTCCACGAGCTCAGGGCGTGCGCGACCGTCTGGGGTACCGCCGGCAGGCGGTCGTCCCGGGATTCCGGGTGAGTCTCCTCCGGGCCACCTGAACGGGGAAACCCAGACGATCCGCCGGCGCGCCGGCCGTGGTTCGACCTTCATGCCCTTAACCGAAAAGCGGGAGCACCGGTTCGGCCTGGACCAATTCGCGCGGTTGGTTCAGGCGATTATAGGCGATGGTGTGCGGGTCAATGCCGAGGGCGTGGTAGAGCGTGGCCAGAATCTGCGTGGGGTGCACCGGGTTTTCCGCGGGCGACGATGCGGTCGCGTCCGATTTGCCGTAGAGCGCGCCGCGGCGGATGCCGGCGCCGGCGATCAGCCCGGTGTAACAATAAGGCCAGTGATCGCGGCCATCGGGTGCGTTGCCGTTGCCCGAGGTGCTCACGCCCAGCCGCGGCGAACGGCCGAACTCGCCGATGGCAATCACCATCGTCTCCTTGAGCAGGCCCCGTTGATCCATGTCCTCCAGCAAGGTGGACAGCCCGCTGTCCAGCTTCGGGCAATGGAGATTGCGCAGCGGGCCGAAATTGGCGGCGTGCGTGTCCCACGCGGTCGTATTGGGGTCGCCGTTGGCGACGGAGGGCCAGTTCATCTGCACGACTTTGGCGCCCGCCTCGATCAGGCGCCGGGCCATGAGGCAGCCCTGCCCGAAGGTGTGCCGGCCGTAGCGATCGCGCAGTTTGTCGTCTTCCTTGCTCAGATCGAAGGCCTCGCGGGCGCGGCCGGAGAGGATCAGGCTGAAGGCCTTTTGGTAATAGCTGTTCAGGGCGTAACTCTCGACGGCCTGCTCCAGCTCGGGCATGGCGGCATCGATCTGCTTGAGCAGGTTCTCTCGGCGCTCCAGGCGCTGCCGGGAGATGCCGGCGCGGAGCGACAGGTCGTCCAGTTTGACCTTCCCGTTTGGATCTTGGTAGAAGTAATAGGGATCATAAGCGGCACCCAGGAAGCCGGCGGTGCCGCCCTTGCCGATGACGTTGCTCTCCTGGAGCGGGCGGGGCAGCATGACGAACGGCAACATCGGTTTGTCGATCGGCTGCAACCGGATGATCTGGGAGCCGGCGTGGGGGAAGTCGTTCGGCGACGGCGGTTCGAGCTGGCCGGAGGGGGAGACGCGGTCCGGGGTGTAGCCGGTCATCATCTGGTAGATGGCGGCGGTGTGATTGAACAGACCGGCGGGGGTGTAGCTGACCGAGCGGATGAGGGTGGCCTTGTCCATTTGTTTGGCCAATAACGGCATCACCTCGCTCAGCCAGATGCCCGGCACGTTGGATTTAATGGGCCGGAATTCGCCGCGGATATTCGACGGGGCGTCGGGTTTGGGGTCCCAGATGTCGATGTGACTCGGTCCGCCTTGGAGGAAGATCATGACTACCGATTTGGCCTGGCCCCAGCCGTTGCGCGGCCGGGAGGGGGCCAGCGGTTGGGCGGACATGGCCTGCAGCTTGAGCACGTCGCCCAGGGCCAGGCCCAGGATGCCGGCGCCGCCGACGCGCATGAATTCGCGGCGGGTGAATCCGTCGCACGTGCGACCGGTTTCGCCAGGGATCGATAGCATAGGGAACCTTTGGTTAACGGTTGAACAGGAACGCGGGGCTGTTGATCAACGCCCAGGTCAGGTCCTGGGCCGCCTCCAGGCGCGAGGTCCCGCCGGCCAGGTGGATCGACGTCAACTCCCGGTCCGTCGGCAGCCGGCCCAGGCACGCCAGATAAATGTCCTGGACCACCTTGTGGTCGTCCTGCTCGGTGGCAACCAGTTTGGCGATGCGATTGTCCGACGCCGCCACGGCGTCGTCGATCGTCGCCCCGTTGATCAGGTTCATCGCGTGGGAGAGGCTGATATTGCTCGTCCGTTCGCATTCACAGGCCGATTGACGCTTGGGCCGGCCAAAGAGTTCCAAAAAGTCGTCGCCGGGGACCTCGCCGTCCGGCGCGTCCACGGCCAGGGCGCCCTTGGGCAGGCCTTTGAGTTTCGGACGCGTCCCGGTGGCGACGGCGACGGCATCCATGAGTTGTTCCGCGCTGAGGCGTCGGGGAGCGGCGTGCGAGAAATTGACGGTGTCGTCCTGGTTCCACGGGTTGCGGTGGAAGGAAAGTTGGTAGGTGTGTGACAGGCAGATGGTGCGCAGGAGGTGACGCACGTTGAAGCCGCTTTCGACAAAGTCCTTGGTCAACGCGTCGAGCAGTGCGGGGTTGCTGGGTGGATTGCTGGCCCGGATGTCATCCACCGGGTCGATGATGCCGCGGCCGAAGCAATAGCTCCAGAGGCGGTTGGCCATCGACTTGGCGAACAGCGGATTGTCCTTGGCGGTCAGCCAATTGACGAAACCCAGTCGGCGATCGCCGGCGGCCGCGGTGTCTTGGGCCTCGCCGTAAGGGACTTCGGCGGCGACGACCTTGTCGGTTTTGGGATGCCGGACTTCACCGCCGGCGTAGTTCAGGTAAACGATTTCCTCGCCGGTGACGGTGATCGGATCGCCGGTGAAGCTGCGCACGGTGTCCTTGCCCAGGGTGCCGCGCTTGATGGCCACGCGCGCAAAGTAGGCGCCCAGTTCGTAATACTGGTTCTGGGTCCATTTCTCGAATGGGTGGTCGTGGCACTTGGCGCAGTTAAAGCGCACGCCCAGAAAGGTCTGCGTCACGTCCTCGGTGATCTTGTTGGGGTCGCGCAGGACGCGGTAGTAATTGACGGCCGGGTTGCGGTAGGAACTGCCCTCGGCCAGCAGCAACGCGCGGACGAATTGGTCGTAAGGCAGATTGCGCGCCACGCAGTCGCGGATCCAGTTGTGAAAGACCCAAACGCCTTTCTCACCCAACGTCGCGCTGCTGCATTGCAGCAGGTCGGCCCATCTGTTGGCCCAATACTCCACGTAGTCGGCGTTGCCGATCAACTCGTCCACCAGCCGCTGGCGCTTCTCGCGGCTGGGCGTCGGGTCGGCCAGGAACTGCCGGACTCGGTCGGGGGTCGGCGGCAAACCCGTCAGGTCCAGCGATACCCGGCGAAGAAACTCGGCGTCGGTGCACAAACCCGACGGGAGCGTCTTGACCTTCTCCCACTTCGCGTTCATGAACCGGTCAATGTAGTTGTACTCCGGCGCCGGCGCCCAGACGAACCCGGTGCGATCGCCCATGACCGTGACCAGCTTCGTCGCGTAGTTGCCCTCGTAGCGGACCAGCACCGCCGCCTCGCCCCGCCGCACGGCGGTCACCGTGTTGCCCTTGACCTCGGACACGTCGGCATTGTTGCTGGTGAGGATCGCCTCGCGCGTCACATCGCGCACGGCCCCGTCGGCATAGTGCGCCAGCACGACCATTTGCTGGCTGCGCCCGGGCAGGTCCAGCTCGATGTCCGCCGGCAGCACCTCGATGGCATTGGCCCGGCCGGTTCGCACCTCGTCCAGCCGCGTGCCCTGGGCGATCCAATCGTGGATCAGGTGGTAATACCGCGACCCGGGCTGGAGCACCTGGCGGCCTTCGTGCGGCACCTCGGCGGTCGGCTTAAGCAACATCAGACTCTGCTCGACGGCCACGCGGTTGAACCGGCGGCCGGCGTCGTCGTCGATCAAGGCCTGGTAATCGTATTCCGGATCGTAGCCGCGCAGGGAGAGCTTGAAGCCGTTCTTGCCGCGGGCCGAACCGTGGCACGTCCCCGCGTTGCAGCCAATCCGGCTGATAACGGGCTCGATGTCCCGGACAAATCGGACGGGCGGCACGGCCGCGTCCTTCACGGTGACGGGCAGAACGGCCTGCATCCCGGCGGCGGACACCGTCACCCGCGCCTGACCTCGCGCGGCGCCGTGCAGGTAGCCGTCGGCATCAATCTCGACCGCGGCGGTGTCGCTCTTGAAGACCGCCTGGCCCGTCAAGTCAATCTCCTGGCGGTTTTCCGTCTCCCCCAGCACCAGGACTTTGTGGACATCCCGGCCATCCTCGAGGACCAGCGAGGCCGGTTCCAGCTTCAACTGGCGCAACGGCGGCATTGGCGGCGGCGCCAGGGGAGGGGACTTGGACATGGACGCCTTGGCGGCGCCCATTGGGGCAAAGGCCAGCATCAAAGCGGG
>JAGWYX010000217.1 GCA_018969165.1 Verrucomicrobiota bacterium | reverse complement strand
GACGGCCAAGCCGGGTCCGGCGATCATGGCCGCCGAACCGGGACCGCGCACCAGGAATTGAGCGGAGCGGCTGTAAATCGCCACGGGTCCGGCGGCCAGCGGGCGACCGAGGGCCAACAGGGCGGTCAACGCCAGACTCGCACTGGCGCAGCGCTTCATCGCTGGGCATCCCGCCAGAGGCCGGGGTCGCGGAAGGTGTAGAGGCGCAGTTCCGGCGCCTGGTCGAGTTCACTGGGTTGGATGACCACGGCTGGCAGCCGCGTCAACCAAGTGTATTGCCGGGTGAAGACGGCATCGGCGCCGGCGAAGATTTCGCTGACGTTCCCCCAGAAGCGCGGCGGGATGGGGAGGTTGCCGACGTGCATCGCGGTCAGGGAAAAGGTCCAACCATCGCCCTGGGGCCGCGGTTGAACCGCGCGTTGCCAGCAGAGTGTCCAGGTATGCCCGTGCCAGGTGAGGTCCACCCAGCTATAGAAAACCACCGCGCCGGTGACCAGGTCCACGCAACACTTGACCAACCGGCAGCTGTCGCGGTCCGGCGGGGCGTTGGTGGCCGTCCGCGGATCGGGGTAATGCGCGTGGAGGTAGGAATTGATTTCGACTTCGGAGAGCCGGATAAAACCGTGCTTGGAGGCCGAGAGGGCCTGGTCGAGGAGCTTGATTTTGCGGCTCGACTCGCGAGCATCGAGGATGTTCGGTGCCTCCAGGCCGGGCGGGTCCACGCCGGCGCTCAATTGGTAATATCCGTAAGCGGCGATGACCAGCGCCAGGCTCAGCAGCACGCCCGCCGACCAGAGCACGATTCGCGCGCGGCTGGGGATGACTTTCATGGTTGAGGCATCAGGAACTGGAAGCAGGGGTCTTGGGGGCCGGGGAGGCGTTCTTCGGCTCGGATTTTGCCGGTTTGCCTGTCCCCTCGCCGGCGGGCGGCGACTTGCTGTCCGACTCCTTCTTGGCCGCGGCCTTGTAGTTTTCGCTGCGGTAATCGGTGCTGTAAAAGCCGCTGCCTTTGAAAATGATGCCGGCGCCGGTGCCGATTACCCGCTTGACTCGACCCCGGCCCCATTGCTTTAAGGCGCACAAGTCGGCTGGGCACACGCTCAAGGCGCGGTCAGAGATGGGTTGGAAGAGTTCGAAGGTATGATCGCATTTGGAGCAACAGTATTCGTAAGTTGGCATAGGCAAAACGAGGTAATAAATAAGGCAACCGCTCGGCCGTCAAGTGCCGGCCGTTCACCCGCCAATGCAGCTCATGGTCCGGGGCGGCGGCACAAAGTCCGGTTCGCCGATGTGATGCCGGTCCTCCTTGCCCCGGACGATCTGGCGCAGCCGCTCCTGGATGGCGGCATCGGTGGCGCCGCCGCGCAGCCACGGGCGCAGATCGGGCTCGGTGACGCTGAACAGGCAGGTGCGGATGCGGCCATCGGCGGTCAGGCGCAGGCGATTGCAGCGTCCGCAAAACGGTTCCGTGACCGGGGCGATGAGCCCGAGTTCGCCTGGGCCGTGAGCGAAGCGCCAGCGGGTGGCGGTGGCCGCAGGATGCTCGCGGCCGGCCGGCTGGAGGGCAAATTGTGCCTGGAGCCGGTCCCGGATTTCACGGGCGGAGACGACCAGGTCGCGTTGCCAGGCGCGACCGGCATCCAGGGGCATGAACTCGATGAATCGCAAGTGCAAGGCCTGGGACTGGGCAAAGGCCACCAGGCTCTCCAGCTCGTGATCGTTCAAGCCGCGGATCACGACCGCATTGATCTTGATAGGATGGAAGCCCAGGACCCGCGCTCGTCGGATGCCGGCCAGGACCAGGTCCAGGCCGTCGCGGCCGGTCATTTTTTTGAAAGTCTCGTGGTGGAGTGAGTCGAGGCTGAAGTTGACCCGGCGCAGGCCGGCGGCACGCAGGGCCTCGGCCTTTTGCAGGAAGGCGAAGCCGTTGGTGGTCATGGCCAGGTCTTGGAGGTCCGGGATCGCAGCCAGCCTGGCCACCAGGGTCTCGACCCCCTGCCGCAGCAAAGGTTCGCCTCCGGTCACTCGCACCTTGCGGATGCCTAGTTCCACCGCCAGGCGGACCACACGTTCGATTTCCTCCAGGGTGAGGATTTCCGAGCGGGGTTTCCAGGCCGGGCGCGGGAGCGGGGCGGGGGCGGCGGGGAGGGGTTGGCGGTAGAAATTGGCCGCCTGTTCGGTCTCCGGCAGGCAATAGACGCAGCGGAAATTGCAGCGATCAGTGATGCTGACCCGCAGGTCATGCATGACTCGTCCGAAGCCGTCGCTGAGCAAGCCGGGCCCGGTCATTTGGCGGGGGCGTTGGTCTTGGCCGGAGCGTCGGTCGCGGACGGCAGGATGGTGGCGCCGCCTTGGCGTTTGATTTCGACGTTGAGGTTGAAGTTCGTCTGCGAACCGGCCGTGGCGAAACCGCTTTGCATCAATTCGCCGCCCTTGGCCGGGAAACCAAACAAGCCGCGGCGAATCCAGTCGAGTCGGCGGGCAATGGCCAGTTCATCGCGGAGTTTGCGGACCTGGGAGCGCAAGAAAGCCAGATCGTTCATCTGTTTTTCGAGGGCGGCCTTTTCGGTTTGCAACCGTTTGAGTTCCTTCAAGAGGAACTCCCGGTCGCCCTCCGAGGCGGCCAGTTTCCGCTGGGTTTCCTGGATTTGTCCTTCGAGGTTGGTGATCGACAGGCTCAGGTTGGTCATCTGCTTGCCCAGGTCGTCGCGTTGCTCCTCGAGCTGAGTAATGCGGGCATCGCGCCTGGCCATTGCTTCCTGGGCGGCCTCGGCGGCCGCCTTGGCCTCGGTCTGGCTCTTGGACAACTCGCTGGAAACCCGCTCCAGCTTGTTGGAGAGGGAATGGATTTCGTCAGTGCGGAAGGACAGGTCGGTCTGGAGCAGGGTGTTGGTCTTGGCGACGTCGTTGAGTTTGGCGCTGGTCTGGACCCATTCGTTGGAGAGTTGCAGCACGCGGGCTTCATTCTCTTCCTGCTGTTTTTCGGCCGCCAGGTGTCTCCAGAGGAAGGCACCGGCCAAAACGACACACAACACCACTGGAACCGCCGTTTTCGCTTTCATACTCCAGAAGCATGCTTCGGACTCGCCGGTTTGGCAAGCCCCCTTCTCAATCGCCTGCCTCCCCGAGCGTACCGCCCCGGGATGCGGGATTTTGTCCGCTCGATTTGGCCCGGCCCGGCTCTCGCATCTTATGCCTTGAATTACGGACGCGCCTGTCTATTTTGTATTCATGCAATTGCCAGCCACGGTTCCCGTGATGACCCTGCCAAACGCAACCCTGTTCCCGGGCGCGTTGCTGCCGCTTTACATCTTCGAGCCGCGCTATCGCCGAATGCTGGATGACGCCCTGGAATCCCAACGTATGTTCGCGGTCGCCATGCGCAAACCGGGTTGTCGTCGGGAAATCCCCTCGGCGGTGGCAGGCCTGGGCTTGATCCGCGTCTCGGTCGCCAAACGGGATGGCACCTCCTACGTCATCCTGCAGGGCCTGTCCCGCGTGCAACTGGAGACCGCCGTCCGCTACAAGCCCTACCGCGTCCAGCGGATCGCCCCCCTGGCGGAGGTTAACGCCGACAGTGTGGTGGTGGATGCCCTGGCCGCCAAGGTCCGCGACCTGGTGTCAGAACGATTCGACCAGGGCGTCACTTGGCCGGCGCATGTCCTGCAGGAAGTCAAGGCGGCGGTCGGCACGCCGGCGACCGAAGCCCTGCCGACGTGTTCGTTGAAGCACTTTTTGAGTTACCTGGAGCGGATCGAAGATCCCGGCCAGGTGGCCGATTTGATTTCCTGCACCTTGCTCAGCGGCTATCGCGAGCGCCAGATCATCCTCGAAACCGTGGACCTGGAATCACGCCTTCGGTTTCTGATCCATTTCCTGATGGGCGAAATCCGGCGGCATCGAAAGGAAAGAATCCCATGAACCGCACCCCCGCCCCGGAGGAGGACCTCGGGGAGGCCAGCCGCGAGGAGATCTTCGCGGCGTTGTTCGCCAACCTGGTCGTCCAACAAGCCAATCTGGCCCTGGTCTTCCTGGGCAAGGCCCCGCATCCGGAAACCGGGGAGACCGCCGTTGATCTGGAGTCGGCCCGACTCATGATCGATCAGTTGGAGATGCTGGAGTTTAAGACGCGCGGCAACCTGGACCGACGCGAAGCCGCCCTGCTCCAACAGGGATTGACGGCGGCGCGCATGGCCTTCGTGGAAGCGGTCGGACCACCCGGGGCCGCCGGGGCCGCCGCGTCCGCCGGTCCATCGCCCGCTCCGCCAGCCGGTGCTCCGGTCGTTCCCCCCGCGGCCCCGGGAGACGCGCCTGGCTCACCGAACCCACCCCCGACGACCGAGGACGAAACGCGGAAGCGGTTTGTGAAGAAATACTGAGCCGCTCGGGTTGGCCGCGGGCGGGTTGCGTAGTCAGTGAGGGCGACCGGCCGCCGGTTTTAGGATTGGCAATGCGCGAGAGTCCTTGAATAGTGAAACTGGCTCGTATCAAGTCAGGTTTTGGCTTCGCTTTCGCTGCCTGCGTCTTCGTCCTCAAGGACTCTATCAGCGAGGCGTGCGCACGGATTGAACGAAGGCAAAAAACCAGCGAAGATGCATGGCGAAGTTTGGCATAAGGTCTGAGGCGACGCCTCGCTGGGTGGTGGCGCGCAATTCCCGTGCCGCTTTGACGGAGTTATGAAACCCGACGTGGAGATATACGACACGACTTTGCGCGACGGCAGCCAGGGTGAAGGCATCAATTTCTCGGTTGCGGACAAGCTCCGCATTGCCGAGCGGTTGGATGGCTTCGGCGTCCACTACGTGGAAGGCGGCTGGCCCGGGTCCAACCCGAAGGACCTGGAGTTTTTCCAGCAGGCCAAAGAGCGCCCGTTCAAAAAGGCCCGCTTGGCGGCGTTCAGTATGACCCGCCGCAAGGGTGTCCCGGTGGAGAAGGACGAGCAGATGCGCCAATTGCTCGAAGCCGAGACCCCCGTGATCACCATCGTCGGCAAGAGTTGGTTGCTCCATGTCACCGAGGTCTTGCGCGCCACGCCCGACGAGAACCTGGCGATGATCGCCGACAGCATCCGGTTCTTCAAGGACCACGGCAAGACGGTCATTTACGATGCCGAGCACGCGTTCGACGGATTCAAGCATGAACCGGATTACGCGCTGGCCACCTGGCGGGCGGCCGAGCAGGCGGGCGCCGACTGCGTCGTGTTGTGCGACAGCAATGGCGGCTCCTCGCCGGCCGAGATCAAGCGGATCACCGCCGCCGCCCGACAAACGCTCACGGCCGCGATGGGCATCCATACCCACAACGACTGTGGACTTGGCGTGGCCAACGCCCTGGCGGGGGTGGAAGCCGGCGCGACGCAGGTGCAAGGCACCATCAACGGCTACGGTGAACGCACCGGCAATTGCAACCTGACCAGCGTGATCCCGATCTTGTTGCTCAAGCTGGGCAAGACCTGCGTCCCGGCCGAGTCCCTGCCCCACTTGCGGGAGCTGTCGCATTACGTCGATGAGATCGCCAACGTCAAGCCCGACCCGCGCCAACCCTGGGTCGGCGCCACTGCCTTCGCCCACAAAGGCGGCATGCACGTCCACGCCGTGGAACGGGTCGTGCGCAGCTATGAGCACATTGACCCGGCCAAGGTCGGCAACAGCCGCCGGGTGCTCATCAGCGACCTGGCCGGCCGCAGCAACATCCTCATGAAGGCCCGCGAACTGGGCTTCAACCTCACTTCGGACATGCCCGAACTCAAGCAGGTGCTGGCGGGGATCAAGGACCTCGAACATGCCGGCTACGAATTTGAGGCGGCCGAGGGCTCGCTGGCCCTGCTGATCCTGCGCAAGCTCCGGCGCCAGGAGCCTCCCTTTACCGTCGAGGCATATCATGTCTCCATGCGCCGAGCCGGCAAGGAATCGATCTGCGAGGCCACCGTCAAGGTGCGCGTGGGCTCCGAGGTCGCCCACACGGTGGCCGAGGGCGATGGGCCAGTCAACGCGCTCGACGGCGCCCTGCGCGCGGCGTTGGTCCGCTTTTATCCCGCCCTGCGCCAGGTCCAATTGACCGATTACAAGGTGCGCATCCTGGATTCCGCGACCGGCACCGCCGCGCGCACCCGCGTGCTCATCGAGTCGGGCAACGGCCGGGAGGAATGGGGCACCGTGGGCGTGGACGAGAACATCATCGAGGCCAGCCTGCAGGCCCTGGTGGACAGCCTGGAATACGCCCTGACGCGAAAGTGATTGACACATATACAGCACGCTGTATATTTAGCGCATGAAAAGCAAACTTAGACCGCGCGCGGCGGAGCCGGCCGTGCTCAAAGACGCCACCGGCCTGGGCGCGCCGCCGCCAACTTCCCCGGCGGCTTTGCCCATGCACCGGACGCAGATTTATCTGAGCCGGGAAGAGTTTGAATTTGTGCAAGGGGAAGCGACCCGCCGGGGCGAGCCGATGGCGGCGGTGATCCGCTCATTGATTGACGAGCGGATGCAGGTGCCGGCCGAGGTCTGGGAGCAGAACCCATTGCTGGCGTCGCCGGCGGACCCGGGTTTTGTCGGCCCGGCGGACGGCGCGATCAATCACGACCACTACGTGCATGGCACGCCCAGGCGTTGGATCAAACGCCGGGGTCGATGGCTGGAGGCGCCGCCGCTGCCGGCGGATTACTATACCAATCCCGCGAGCGCCGCGGCGTATGACCGGAAAATGGAGCAGGGCCGATGACCCGGCGGGTGCTGCTGGATGCGTCGTTCT
>JAGWYX010000216.1 GCA_018969165.1 Verrucomicrobiota bacterium | reverse complement strand
GGTTCAAGCCGCTGACAGCGCCAACTCGACCCAGACCGGTCGAGCCATCACTCGCCGCCCCCTCGTTTTGCCCCGCTCCGGCTGTGCTCCTGGCCGCTGCCACCGCCCCAAGCTCTATCGCCGGCTATTTCACGGCGCTGTCGTGCGTCCAGCGTCCTTGACCTCGCTGGCGTCCAGTGATTGGATGAGGCCACGTGCCTTCAGCGCGGCCCGATGACCTCCAAAAAAGCGCGCGAGCTCTTCCGCCGCTGGCGGCGGCGATCCACCCGGTTGCTCGAGACCCTGGGGCCGCTGCAGCAGCGTTGCCGCACCGATGGCGCACCCGAGCCGGTGCACGAATTGCGCGTTTCCCTCCGCCGCTTGCGACTGCTGCTCCGCTTGGGCGCGGCCGGCCCCGGCAAACACGCCGTCGTCGAATTTCGCCACTGGTCGCGCGCGGTGTCGGACGCGCTGAGTCAACTCCGAGACCTGGACGTCACGTTGGAATGGCTCGACGGCCGACCGGCCAGTGCTCGGATCATCGCGACCCTCGAGCGTCGCCGCCGGCGGTGCTGGGATACCTGTTCCCGGACCCTGCCGAAGCCGGCCCGGAATCTCGAACGGCGCCTGACTCGCTGGAAGGTGCGCCGTAAAACCTCCGCCCGCCTGGCCCGGCTTTATTACCGCTTCGTGCAGGTCCACGAGGTCGAGCTCGCCCGGGCGGCTCCACGCCTGTTTGATCTGCCGCCCACCGAACGCCATGCCTTCCGCCGGAGATTGCGCCGGCTGCGTTACCTCCGCGAACTGGCCCTCTCGCGGCACCGCCAGGGCGCCGACCGCCTGCTCAAGCAGTTGGTCGGACTGCAGGAAGCCCTGGGAGAGTATCAAAACCGACGCGTCGTCCAAGTCACCCTCCGCCAGTTCAAGTCTCCGCTCCCGCTCCGCCGCGCGCTCGCGCGCGAGTCCCGAAGCTGGGAGGACGCCGCCCGGCGCCAACTCCGCGCCCTCCGCCAGGCCCGCGGCTGGGAGACGCTCACCGTCGCCGAATGACGGCGAAGAGGTTGTCCGCCAGACCGAGGGTGCCGAGGAGTCTCTCGACGCCGGCGTAAAGCCAGCGTGCCGGCGCCAACCAGCCGCTCTGCTTGTAGGCCGTCGTGCGCTTCAAAAGCCGCGCTCGCTCGGCGTCCGGCACGCGTTCGGCCCCTCCGCGGAGATCACGCCAAATCACCAACGGATTAAAATGGCACGAGCCGAGCTCGATGACTTTGAACTCCGGCTCGATCGTGAGGAAGCGACGAAGCGTTGCCTCGGTAAAATAATTCACGTGGTCTGGCATAAGGTAACGATACTTTGCGCCCAGCAGCCGCACGGCCAGCGAGCCCAGGTTCGGCACCAGCACGAAGCCCGTCCCGCCCGGTCTTAACAGAGCGGCCGCCTTCCGCATGAATCGCCCCGGCTCGACCAGGTGCTCGATGACCGCCCAGAACGTGATCGCGTCAAAGGTCGCGTTGCCGAAATCGTGTTCGAGAAAGGGCGCGCGGACGACCGGCACGCCTCGACTCTCGGCATGGTCCAATGCCGCCACCGCTACATCCGTTCCCACCCCCTCGTAGTCGGCCGGGTATCGCCGGCGCAGTTGATAAAGGAATGCCCCGGTCGAGCACCCGACATCGAGGACCCGGCCGCGCGCGCAGTGCCGTCGGAACAGCCGTAGCTCGCGCGCGAACCGCACCGACGCGTAATCACTTTCGAGCTTGTCCGGCGAGAGGTAGAACGGCGTCGCCAGCCGGTCATAAAACGCGCCCGAGGCCAGCTCGGCCTCGACCGGCGTGGCATAAACCATCGAGCAGACGCGGCAACGGACCAGTTGGAGCCGGCCTTTCTGGAGAAAGGCCTCGGGCTCGGTCTGGCCGCATATCGGGCAGCGGCGCACCAGCGGCGCGGCGTCGGACGAGGGTCGAGTCATCGGTTCCTTGTAGCCGAGCGGAGGGCGCGGAACCATCCTGATTTGACGCTCACCGGGGTTCGCTTTGGCGCCTGCTTTTTTGCGGGAAGCAGGTCAGGATAGGCGCGTATGGCCAACCCGTTTTACGATCCCGGTGCGCAGCGCGCGGACAAGGTCCGGCGCCTCTTCGCCACAATTGCTGCGCGCTACGACCTGATCAACGACCTGCAGAGCCTCGGCCTGCATCGGCGTTGGAAACGGCGTCTGGTTGCGTTGGCCGCGCCGGTGCCGAACACCCCCTGCCTGGACCTTTGCTGCGGGACCGGCGACGTGGGATTGGCCCTGGAGCGGCGCGGGGCGCGCGCGGTGGGCCTGGATTTCTGCCTGCCGATGCTCGAAGTGGCTCGCCGCCGGCACGGCACCCAATTTTCCGGGTGCGTCCGGTTCGTGTGCGGGGACGTGCTGCGGTTGCCGTTCCTCGACGCCAGCTTCGAGGTGGTCACGATCAGTTACGGCTTGCGCAACCTGGCCAGCGTCCAGAACGGGCTGGTCGAGATCGGCCGCGTCCTGCGGTCGGGAGGGCGGGCGTTGGTGCTGGACTTTGGCAAGCCCCGGAACGGTGCTTGGCGCGCCGCGTATTTCACCTACCTCGGTTGGTGTGTGCCGGTCCTGGGCTGGATGGTATGCGGGGACGCGCAGGCTTACGGTTACATCCTCGAGTCGCTCCGGCATTATCCGGCGCAGGATGGAGTGGCGGAGCTGATGCGCGGCCTGGGCTTTGCCGATGTCCGCGTGATCAATTTGCTCGGCGGTATCATGAGCCTCACGGTGGGGAAGAAAATCCTCTCCCGCACCGGCGAGCGCCACTCCCCGGGCGCCTGACCGGCATCGCGCGACCGGTCGAATAGGGGTCGGTCAATAGTATTGACAAATCCGTGGCTGATAGCGAGAGTCTGACGCGTGGCGCGCAAGTTGAGACTCCAATATGCGGGCGCCATCTATCACGTGATGAATCGCGGCGACCGCCGCGAACCCATCTTCAAGGATGACGCCGACCGCCAGCGTTTCCTGGGCACGCTGGGGGAAGCTTGTATGAAGACCGGCTGGCTGGTTCATGCGTATTGTCTGATGGCAAATCATTTTCACCTGGTGGTAGAGACGCCTCAAGCCAATCTCGTCGCCGGGATGAAGTGGTTTCTGGGCACTTACACCAGCCGGTTCAACCGCCGGCACAAGTTGGTTGGCCACCTGTTCAGTGGACGTTACAAGTCCTTGATCGTGGACGGCAGCGGCGACGGTTATTTGCGAACGGTATGCGATTACGTGCATTTGAATCCGGCGCGGGCCAAACTCTTGAAACCGGAGCAATCGGTGCGGGAATACCGGTGGAGCAGTTGGCCGGAGTATTTGAAACCGCCGGGCAAACGACCGCCCTGGCTACGCGTCGAACGGTTGTTGGGGGAGTATCGCATCCACGCGGACGGTCCGGCGGGACGCCGACGATTGGAGGAAGCGCTGGAGGTGCGGCGCGGGACGGAACCGGGGGTGGAGTACAAGCAGATCCGACGGGGGTGGTTTTTCGGAGAAAAGGCGCGCAAGGACCAACTACTGGCGCAGGTGGACGCGCAAGCAGGAGTTTGGCATTATGGAGAGGAACTGCGGGAATCTGCGGAAGCGAAGGCCGAGCGGATCGTGGCCGAGGAATTGAAACGGCGCCAATGGGATGCGCATACGTTAGACCAGCGCCGCAAGGGAGACGCCGGGAAGTTGGCCATCGCGCGGCGCTTGCGGGAGGAAACGACCGTGACGCTCTCATGGATCGCGGACCGGTTGCGAATGGGAACCAAGACATACCTGGCACACTTGTTTTACTGGGAGCGCCGATAAAAGCACGAAACTATTGACTGACCCCTCTTCGGTGCGGTGGCGCGCCGAGGTTACTGATTGTCCGTCGCCACCTCGGGGTTCAGCCCCACCAGCATGTCTTCCATCAGCGACAGGGCGGTGGCTTCGGCGACGTCGTGCACGTCGAAGTGCTGCGCGACCCAGTCGGCGTATGGGCCCTTGCCCACAATGTCCGAAGATGAGGCTTGCCCGAGGATTTTCGCGTCGCTGAGCCGGATGGCCGTCGCCTGGATGTCCGGCACGGCGTAGGAGCGGTCGCCGGCGATTTCGGCGACGGTGACGTTTTGCGAGGAGATCAGCACTTCGATGGCGAGATCGGCGATCTTGGCCAAGGCCTGGCGTTCCTGGCGGGCGCGGTCGCCCGTGGAACTCAATCCAAGTGTCTCAGCCGGTTGCGCGCCCGCCAGTTCGACGGCGGTTTGCCGGTCGGCGAGGGTGGCGCCGGCCAGGCGGAAGGGCCGGCCAATGAGGCGTTCGATGTCGCGCTCGGTCTGGCGGTCGGCCAGGCTCATCGTTTGCGGCTCCTGGATGCGGTAAACGTTTTTGGCGGACACGGTGGTTTGGCCGCTGACCGAGGTGGAGTTCTCGGTGCGGGCACTGAGTTTGACGCGGGATTGTTCATCGAACAACTCGCGGTTGACGAGTACCAGGATGCGCGGGTTGCCCAGTTTTGCATAAGCCGTCTTGAACCGCAGCACGATGGACTTGGCCTGATCCGGGGTCACCAGCAGCGGCCGGCCGGCGAGTGGTTTCTGCTCGTAAACATACCCGTTGGAAGCGGCGACGGCCGCATTCACCGGCTCGGTCTCCGACGGCACCCTGACTACGGGCGGCGTGCTGTCGGCCAGGACCACGAAGTCCACTTGCGATCCCGGCGTTGGGGCCGGGACTTTGACGACCGGAGGGGGTGCGGGTGGGGGTGGGGCGGGCGAGTTGGGAAAGGGGGTTTCGGCCAGCAGGCAGGGGATGACCGCCAGCGAGCCACAGACGGCAATCTTCGATTTCATAGGCGGGGAACCAACAGACCGAGGAGGTTCAATGGCTTTGGCGCACGCGGATGGTATAGCGCTTGGCCTTGTCGTTCATCGACACGAAACGGACACCTTCCTGGGCGTTCTCGCTCAGGATCACGTCCTCGAACGGCGATTGATCGCCGGTGGGAAAGCCGAGGGCGTCCTTGAAGATGCAATCCACCTGGACTTGGATGCGGCGGGCTTCGCGATTGCGGAGATTGGCGATGACCTCGAGGCGGCCGTCATCCAGTTTGCGCTCCTGGATGCCGTCGCACGTCACCGAGTGCTGGACGTAGTGGTCCAGCAGCACGAAATCGGCCTTGTTCTCCAGGTCGTATTTGGTGGTGTTGACCGGCGCGTAGGCGCCCCCGGTATGACAGCCGGTGCTGGCGGCGGCAAGCAGCGCCGGTAGCAGCAGACAAAGCAGGTTCGGTTTCATAGCATTTGGGGAACTTAAGCCTGGTCGCTGACAAATACCACAGTGTCTTTGTCCACCGCGGAAACGTCGATGGTAACGGTCTTTGTCCGATTAGCAATGGGACGCCCGCCGGGGTCCAAAAATTCAACCGTCGCGATATGGGGTCCGGGCGGCAGCCGCAGGGCCACAAAGCCCAGGTAGAGGGGCAGGTTGTCCCAGGCGCGGACGTCGGCCGCCGGCGTGGTGGCGGCTGAGAACAGCTTGCTGATCAAACCAGCCGCCAGCAGCCCCAGGCCGATGTCCTGCGTGTCGCGGTCGGTGGCCAGCACCGCCCCGCCGATCAAACCGACGTTGCCCGCGGTGTCGGTCGTGGATTTGAACACCGCCTTGTTGGCCAGGATATGGTCCATGACGCGCCCGCCGCGGGTGGTGGCCTGATAGTTCAGGTCATCGTAGGGTTCGGCCAGGGCGGATTGGTTCTCGACGGTGACGCGGGCGGACAGGGCCTGGGAATGGCCGAGTTGAAAGCGCAACTCCTCGTGGTACGGCCCGGTCGCGAATTTGGTCGGCCCGTGCCCGAACTCGACGAAGACCAGGACGTTGGCCTTCGGATCATAGGGGGGGAGATTGAATTTGCTCCGGCTCTGGGCTCGTTTGAAGGCGTCGGAGCCGTCACCGCCGAGTTTGACGGTGGCCAGGCCGTCCAGGTAGTCCAACAGCACATAATCGCCGGCATACTGCTTGTGCTCGGTGTCGCTGTCTTCGAGCTGGCCGCTGCGAAAACAGGCGCGAGCGTTGTCCGGCTCACCATCCATCCAATAGAGAATCCCCCGGTAAAAATAGGCCATCACCCGCTCATACGGTTCGCCCAGGAAAGTCTTCCGCGCCTCCTCGTGGAACAGGCTGCGGGCGCGTTTGGCGTTCTTGTCGTTGGCGATGATGCCGCCGATAGTGCCCAGGGCGTCGTCGAGTTCCTGCTTGGCGACGTCGTAACGTCCCTGGCGCATCGCGGCGGCGGCGATGCGATATTCCCACAGAACTCGATCCCGCTGCGGGGCGCGGCGCATTTCCGCCTTGTCATCCACCACTGGATCGCCCGTGCGAGGAATGGGCGGCGGTTTAGGGGTCGCGCAGCCGGCCATCAGGGCCAGCCAAGTTACCAGTAAGAGCGTCCGACGACTCCACGGCCGGCAGCCGCTGCGGGTGAAGTCGCAATCAGACATTCGGGAGTGGAAGGAGTCCAGAGCGGGATCAGCGGGAGGGAGTGGGCGCCGGGACTTGGCAGGATGGGGCTCGGAACGCAAGGCATTCAGCGATAGACGGCGTCCTCCAGGCCCTGCTTTTTGATCTCCGCCGAATCCTCCCAGATGATGTCGCTGGTGCGGGCGTCGATGAGTTGGAAGGTATAGAGGATATAATCGCTGCGGCCCTGGCTGGTGCTGGTGCTCAGGCCATCCAGTTTGCCGGTGAGGAAGAAGTCGGCGCCCTTGAACTCGACCAAG
>JAGWYX010000215.1 GCA_018969165.1 Verrucomicrobiota bacterium | reverse complement strand
GCTCAAAGGCCAAATCGTCGGGCGCGGCGTTCAGGCGGTCACCGGGCTGGCCATGCCGGTCTTCCCCAAACGCCGCTTTCAGCATGGCGCCCTCTCGCAGCCGGCGTTGCGGCAGCGGTTGCCGGAAACGGAGACCAGTTATCGCCGGCAATTCCTGGCGCTCTATGCCTGACCTGGGCAAGCTGCTGGTCGTTGTCGGCTTGCTGATCGCGGCCATCGGCGCCCTGGTGTGGGCCGGCTTCGGCCGGGGCTGGCTCGGCCGCTTGCCTGGCGACATCCACTATAGCCGGGAGAATTTCAGCTTCCACTTCCCGTGGGTGACCTGCCTGCTGCTGAGCGTGATTCTCACCCTGGTCGCGTGGTGCTTCCGGCGCTGAGCGGCGGCCGGGCCGCGGGCCGCCGACGCTCAGCCCTGGTAGCCGAACAGCTTGCGGTCCTGGATGATTTTGGCGACCTGCGACGGCACCATGGCTTCCCAGGTCGAATCGTGGGTCCGCAGCTTGGCCAGCACATCGCGCGAGAAGATCGGCAGGTTCTGCTCGTTGACGTCCCGCAAGCTCTCGATGAAGCGATTCTCGATCAGGTAGGCGTAAAGGTGGCGCAGGTTCGGGGCCACTCGCAGGTTGCCGGCGGTGATGACCGCCCCGGTGGCCGGCTCTCGGAGCGGATAGACGTAGAGCTTGAGATCGTTCTTGAACAGCCGGCCGAACGACTCGAGGATGCCTCCTTCGAGGTCGGCATAGTATTTCTCCTCGAAAATCTCCTTCAACGTCGGTACCCCCATGACCAGGCCGATCATCTTCTTGGTATAGCGAAACAGGTAGCCGGCCAGGCGGTGAAATTCGCCGTAATTGGAAATCAAGACCGTCTTGCCCAATGCCCCCAGCAGGTCGGCCCGGTCCAGGAAATCCTTGTGATTGATCGTCCCGCCGTCGGTGAGGTTCTTCAGCGTCATTTCCATCAGCACCACGATCGCCTGCCCCTGCACGCCCGGTTCCTGGACGAACAGGGCCTGGGCGCATTCCAGCATGTCCAGGGTGACCTTGGTGACCGGCCGGAAACTGCCGCGCTCGACCAGGATCGGCTTTTTGTAAAGCACCTCGGCCGGCTGCACCACTTCCCCGTCGGCCGTGAACATGGCCGCCTTGGTCAACCCCTGCTCGACCAGTTGCAGACTCATCAGCCGGTTGTCCAGCGTGGCGAAGGCCGGACCGGAGAACTTGATCAGGTCCACTTCCACACGCTCGGCCGTCAGGTTGTCCATGAGCGAACCGATCAGCGTGGCCGGGTCGTCGTGCAAATAAAGCGCGCCATAAATCAGGTTTACCCCCATCAGCCCGAGGGTCTCCTGCTCCTGGACATTCTCGGTGTCGAGCAACCGCAGATGGATGATGATCTGGGACGGCTCGACCCGCGGGTCGGTCTGGAAACGGACACCCAGCCAACCGTGCGCGTCGTCGTGCCGGGTGTAGCTCCGCGCCGCCACGGTATCCGCGAACACAAAGAAGCGGGTCTTGTCGCCCCGTTTGGCGTCCAGCCGTTCCCGGAGCAGATCATACTCCCGCTCCAGCATCGCTTGCAGCCGCTGGCGGCTGACGTAGCGCTCGCAGGGACCATAAATCGCGTCGCTGATGACCATGTCATAGGCCGACATCGTCTTGGCAATCGTGCCGGCCGCTCCGCCGACAAGAAAAAACCACCGCGCCACCTCCTGGCCGGCGCCGATCTCGACAAAGGTCCCGTATTTGCTGGCGTCCAGATTGACCTGGAGCGCCTTCTGGTGTGGACTAAGTATCTCTCGGTTCATGGTGCGGACAAACGCTTGAAGCCAACCGCTCGATACGCCGAGCCTGAAAACTCCTGGCCGGCAAGTCAAGTGTCGCCTCCACGCAATTTCTTGCGAGGCGCGCCTCCGACCTCATTCTGAATCATATTCAATCCCAATTGCAGGGTGAGCGCGCTGCGGCTCGCAGAGCCGCGCTCCGGGCCAGAATTGCTGCGCCAGTACTGTGCTAGAGTCCTTGCCGCGCGCGGAGCGCCGTTGGAATAAAGTTCCGGGAACGGCCGGCACCGGCTAGATTCCCGCCGATGACCAAAGCCTTCGTGAAGCTGCTCACCGCGCTCAGCTTGTGGCTCGCCACCCCCGTTCAGGGAGCCGACTGGAGGATTCAGCCAGGTCCGTCGCTCTGGGGCGCGCGCGGCGGACTCGAATTCGGCATCTACCCCGCCAGCGTCAGCGGCCGCGGCGACGGCGGACCACGCGGGTTGATCCGGCTCGGCTACCCGTCACTGCCGCACGGCCGCTACGCGCTGATCAATTTCATCGCGGTCGAACCGATCGTCAATGGGCGGCGCGGCTTCAGCGAACTGGAGCGCAGCCAACTCGATGGCGCCCCCGGCAAGCGCTTCTGGGTGGACCCGGCGGCAATCAGGGTTCAGGCCGTCCACCCGCGGGACTCGGGAAGCGGGGCGCGGCCGCCCTTCGCAACCGAGCAACTCGAGGTCACCCTTCGCGCGGAGAAGTTCGACAACGGCGCGCATGTCTATCTGGTGGCCACCCAGCGCCGGGACGCCCCGGACGAGGTCGCCTTCACGGTCCATGCCGAAGGGGACAGCGCGCCGATGGACTGCTGCATTCTCACGGCCACGATGGGCAACATGACGCGTGCCCGAGAATTGTGGTTGACCAACCAGGTGGTGAGTAGCCTCCGCTTGTACCCGACCTATCACCGGGACCAGTTCGCGCCCCATGCCACATTCCCGCGAGCCCGGCTGCGGACCACGCCGGCGGGCGACGTGATGGTGGCCATCACCGGGGACGAAGCGGCGCCGGCCACGGTGCATCCGTTTCCAGGGGCGGACGACTGGTATTACGGCGGGGGCCGAGTCACGCAGTACTGGCGGGTGCCGGCCGGGTCGGTCCAGAACGACCTGGCGGCGGTGGTCAACGGTCGGTTCACTTACTGGCAATCCCGGCAGCCGGTGCCAGGCGGGATCGCGTTCGAGAACTTCGAGATGCGCCAGCGCTTTCGCGACGGCCAGCAACTCATCTTTGGCATCACGCGCCGGCCGCCGTCGGCCCTGGGCTGGTGAGTAGCCAATTCGGCCTTGACCAACGCCGGCGGTTACACCACCTTATGCCTCAGAATGGGCGGCCAGCCTGTTCATGAAACGGGAGTGACCTTATGAGCGCAGCAGAATCCGCCAAAAAGAAAATTGCCTTCTCACTCAACGCACCCAACGCTCAATCCGTGGCGCTGGCCGGCAGCTTCGACGGCTGGGAACAAAGACCGACCCCGCTGAAGAAGCAGAAGAACGGCTTGTGGAGGACCACCCTTTCACTGGCGCCGGGGACCTACGAATACCGGTTCCTGGTGGACGGCCAATGGTGCGATGACCCGGAATGCTCGAATCGTGTTCCCAACACCTTTGGGACCGAGAACTGCCTGCGGGTCGTGGAATAGCCCCCCCGAGCACGAGTGGCGCGGGGCGTGCCGGCCTGAGTCGCTGCATCCCAAGCGCGCGATCGATTGGAAGATTCGCTTGAGTTCGCCACGGCCGACCGCGTCGGCTCGAAACGGCGCCTCGCGGGGTGGCGCGGCCCTCCCGCAGCTCTGAACCACCGGGTTGCCCATCTCCGCCCGTTGCCGGGCGGGAGCAAAACCGGGCTTCCCCCGTCTGACGACTTATGAACGATGCTTCGCACCGCGGGCCCAAAGGCGCAATCCCCACTCTCATGCCACCTCTCGATGGAAATCCCATCCGGCCGGACCAAGCTGACCGGTCAGCGGCCGACCCAGGCCACCAACGGCGTGGCGTGCCACCGCCCTCCCAGCCGGCCGGGCGGCTATTCCGCGCCGCCCTCGAATGGACCTGCGCGAATCCCCGCCCTGCGGATCGACACTGGAAATTCCTCGTCGCCGTCGCCGCCCTGTTCGCCAGCGCGGCGGTTCCCGTCAATCTGAGTGGCGCCGACGCCCCGCTCCCGCTGCCGCTCTCGGAGGTCGTCCTCTACTCGAACGGGGTCGGTTATTTCCAACGCGACGGCCAGGTGGACGGCCGCGCGGAAGTGGACCTCCGGTTCAAGGCCGATAATATCAATGACCTGCTCAAAAGCCTGGTGGTGCAGGACCTGGGCGGCGGCAAGGTCTCGACCGTCACCTACGCGTCGCGGGACCCCCTGGCGCGCACCTTGAAAAGCTTCAGCATCGACCTGACCGCCAACCCGTCCCTCGGCCAGTTGCTGGACCAGGTGCGCGGCGAACGGGTCGAGGTCGCCACCCCGAACGTGCTGACCGGCACCCTCGTCGGCGTCGAGAAGAAACAGGAACAGGTCGGCGACACCCGGGTGGTCGAACGCGAGTACCTCAATTTGCTGGCGGACGACGGTTTGCGGTCGGTGCCAATGACGCAGGTGCAGCGCGTCCGGCTGTTGAATCCGCAATTGGACCAGGAACTCCAGCAAGCCCTGGCGACCCTGGCCGCCGGGCACGATACGCAAAAGAAAACCGTGGCCATCACCTTCGACGGCGCCGGCCAGCGCAAGGTCCGCGTCGCCTACATCCTCGAATCGCCAGTTTGGAAGACCAGTTATCGGCTGGTGTTGCACGCGAACGAGCCGCCGTTTCTGCAGGGTTGGGCGATCGTCGAGAACACCACCGACGACGACTGGACCAACGTGCGCTTGTCGTTGATTTCCGGCCGGCCGATCTCGTTCATCATGGACCTGTATCAGCCGCTCTACGTGCCCCGCCCGACGGTGGTGCCGGAGCTGTACGCGTCGCTGCGACCCCAGGTTTACGACGAGAACATGGCGGGCAAACCGGAGGAGGAAACCGTCGCCGCGGCCACGGAGATGGCCAAGCGCCCCATGTTCGAAATGATGGGGCGAGCCGCGCGTAAGGTCCAATCGCTGGCGGCGGCGCCTGCCATTGCGGTTGCGGGCCCGGCCGGCGGAGTCGTCGCCGGCGGGGTGTTCAACCTCCAGCAAGGCGTGCAATCCCTCGCCGAGGCCTTGAAGGCGGGCGAGTTGTTCCAGTACGAAATCCAGGCCCCAGTCACGCTGGCCCGCCAGAAATCCGCGCTGTTGCCGATCGTCAACCAGCCGGTCGAAGGCGAGAAGTTGTCCATCTACAACCAGGCCGTGCAGGCCAAGTATCCGCTCAACGGGTTGCGGCTCAAAAACACCACCGCCCTGAACCTCATGCAGGGGCCCATCACCGTTTTCGATGGCGGCCTCTACGCCGGCGACGCCCGAATCGAAGATCTGGCGCCCGGACAGGAGCGCTTGATCAGTTACGCGCTGGATCTCAAAACCGAGGTCGAGCCCCAGACGACAAGCGGACCCGAAGAGCTGACCAGCGTCCACATCCGCAAAGGGACGCTCCTGGCCACCCGCAAACTCAGCGAAACTAAAACTTACTTGATCCGCAATCGTGACCAACAGGCCAAGACCGTCCTCGTCGAGCATCCCTTCCGCCCGGACTGGCAACTGGTCGAACCGAAGGAACCGACCGAACGGACTCGCGACGTATACCGTTTCCGGGTGAAGGTGGAGCCGGATAAAACCGCTAAGCTGACGGTGCGCGAGGAAAAACAACTGACCGAGCAGGTGCGCCTGGCCGACACCGGCCTGGACACCATCCAATTTTACCTCCAGGTCAGGAAGCTCAGCCCCAAACTCAAAGCGGCGCTTGACCGGGTCGTCGAATTGCGCGACCGCCTCGCACACACCACCGCCGACCGCGCCCGACGCGAGCGGCGCATCGGCGAAATCACCCAGGAACAGGGCCGGATTCGGGAGAATATGGCGCGGCTGGCGCAGAACTCCGAACTCTACGCCCGCTACGTCAAGAAACTGGACCAGCAGGAAACCGAACTGGAGACCTTGCGCCAGGAGATCGAATCGCTCCGGACCACCGAAGCCAAACAACAGCGGGAATTGAACGATTACCTGCTGAACCTCCAGGTGGACTAGCGAGGCGTCGCCTCCGACCTCAAGTCACCTTGGTCATGCGTCTTTGATTCTCCTCTGCCTTCGTTGGTTCCCGATGCGCGCTTCCCGCTCGAGCAAGGTCGGGTGCGAGTGGAAGAAAAAACTATAGAACGGGTCGGGCGTCAGGTGGCTCAGGTTCCTCTCGTTCAGCTTGCGCAAAGCCCCGATCAACGACCCGGGCTCTCCCAGGATCGCCACCGCGAAGGCATCGGCCTGGTATTCATGCCGGCGCGACCAAGCATTCACTGCCGGCGTAAGCCAAAAGCCCATGACGCCGCCCAGCAAACCAAATACCAGGAACGCCGGGGTGATGTTCCCGACCGCAAAACCGAACGCCTCATAAAACCACCCCGCCAAGGCCAGACGCGACAGCGCGTAAAATCCGATCCCCATCAAACCTGCCGAGGCCAAGAGTCCCTTCGCCACGTGCCGTCGCTTCCAATGCCCCAGTTCGTGCGCCAGGACCGCCACCAACTCCGCCTCCGTCAATTGCTCCAGCAGCGTGTCGAACAACACGATTCTGCGGAACCGCCCGAACCCGGCAAAAAAGGCGTTCGAGTGGCGTGACCGCCGGCTGCCATCCATCACCTGGACCCCGCGGGCGCGAAATCCGACGCGGTCGGCCAAGCCCAGCAGCCGCTGACGGAGGTTGCCTTCGGGCAAGGGCGTGAAGCGATTGAACCACGGCAGGATCAGCGCCGGCGCCAGCGCGATCACGACCAACTGAAAGCCGAACCCACAGCCCCAAGCCCAGAGCCACCACCCCCG
>JAGWYX010000214.1 GCA_018969165.1 Verrucomicrobiota bacterium | reverse complement strand
TCCCGGCGGCCACCAACTCCAGCAACGCCGACAGCTTCGCCTTGGCCGCCCGCACCGGGATGGTCAACCCGATCCCGGGCATCGGAACGGCTTCCTTCAGTTGCAGCGGTGCTGTAGCCTCGGTCGGGCCGGGGCATCGAGTTGAGCGTTTCGCTTTCATGAGGGTAATGTAGTCACGTGTGACTACATGGGTCAACTCCCTTTCAAATGTCCAAATTCCGGACGTTCAGGGCGTTGTCTTCGATGAATTGCCGACGGGGCTCGACCTCGTCGCCCATCAGCCGCGTGAACATTTCCTCGGCCTCGACCGCGTCGGCCAGGTCGATGCGGAGCAGCTTGCGTTTGGTCGGGTTCATGGTGGTGTCGAACAATTCCTTGGGGTTCATCTCCCCGAGGCCTTTGAAGCGCTTGATTTGCAGACCGCGTTTGCCGACCTCTTTGATGCCGCCGAGGATTTCGGGGATCGAGAACAGCGGTTTGGCCACGGCCCGCTCGCCTTCACCTTCGACCAGTTCGAACAGGGGGTGATCCTGGGCGGCGTAATGCTCGACGCTGAGGCCCTTGCGCGAGAGTTTGGCGAGCAACTCGGCGATGGCTTTGCTCTCGTGGAGTTCGACGTGCCGGGCGCGGCGCGTGTGGCCGTTGCGCGCTTTTTCGAACAAAGTGGTCTCGGTTTCGTCCTCGCCGAACAGGCCCAGGTCCGGGTTGTCGCCGCCGAACTGGGCGAGCTGCTCCTCGGTATGGAAGTAATGGACCGTCTCGTCGTTGCCGGCACGGACCTTGACCAAGTGCCGCGGCAGTTCGTGGCTGGTGGCGTGGCGGTGTTCGACGTAGTCGGCGAAATCGCCGCCATGCCGGCGCAGGGCGGTCGCGTACTTATCGAGGGTCTCGAGCAGCTCCAGGATTTCCTCGAGTTGTTTCTGGGAGAATTCCTTGTCGTCGGCCAGGTTCCGCAGGCGGACGTCTTCGGTGCCAAGCTGGATGAGGATGCGGTTGAGTTGGGCGTCGTCGTCCACATATTCGACGCGTTTCTTGCGGGTGATTTGGTAGAGCGGCGGCTGGGCGATATAGACAAAGCCACGTTTGATCAGGTCGGTCATTTGCCGGTAGAAGAACGTCAGGAGCAAGGTGCGGATGTGCGAGCCGTCCACGTCGGCATCGGTCATGATGATGATTTTGTGATAGCGCAGCTTTTCGAGGTTGAACGCCCCTTCGCCTTCGCCGTCGCCGATGCCGGTGCCGATGGCGGTGATCATGGTGCGGATTTCGGTGTTCTGGAGGACCTTGTCCAGGCGGGCCTTTTCGACGTTGATGAGCTTGCCGCGGATCGGGAGGATGGCCTGGAACTTGCGGTCGCGGCCCTGCTTGGCCGAGCCGCCGGCGGAGTCGCCCTCGACGATGTAGAGCTCGGTGTTGGCCGGGTCGCGGTCCGAGCAATCGGCCAGCTTGCCGGGTAAGCCGCCGCCGGTCAGGGCGCTTTTGCGAACGGTCTCGCGCGCCTTGCGGGCCGCCTCGCGCGCGCGCGCCGCCAGCAGCCCTTTCTCGATGACCTTCTTGGCCACCGACGGGGTGGCGTCCAGAAAGGTCATCAATCCCTCATAAACCACCGAGGACACCAGGCCTTCGATCTCGGTGTTGACCAGTTTGACCTTGGTTTGCGACTCGAAACGCGGGTTAGGCAGTTTGACGCTGACCACGCACACGAGACCTTCGCGCACGTCGTCGCCCGAGATCGTGGGGTCTTTCTCTTTCAGCAGGTTGTTGGCCTTGGCGTACTGGTTGATCGCGCGGGTCAGGGCGGTGCGGAACCCGGTCAAGTGCGTTCCGCCGTCGGGATTCGAGATCGAGTTGGCGAAGCAAAGGATCTGGTCGGTGTAACTATCGTTGTATTGGAGGACGCACTCGACGAAGACCTCGTCCTTCTCGGCATGCAGCACGATGGGTTTGGCGTGGATGACCTGCTTGTTCTTGCCGAGCTGGCGGACGAATTCCTCGATGCCTTCGCGATACAGGAACCGTTCCTTCTTGTTCTCGATCCGCTCATCGGCCAGCAGGATTTCGACGCCGGGATTCAGAAAAGCCAGCTCGCGCAGGCGGTTGGCCAACAGCTCGAACTTGAACTCGGTCGTGAGCGTGAAAATCGTCGCGTCCGGCTTGAAGGTGATGAGGGTGCCGGTGTGTTTGGACTTGCCGATGACCTCGAGCTTGCGCGTGGTGCGGCCGCAGGCGAACTCCATGGAATAGACATTGCCGTCGCGCGAGACTTCGACCTTGAACCACTCGGAGAGGGCGTTGACGCATTTGGCGCCGACGCCGTGCAAGCCGCCGGAGTATTTGTAAGCCCCCTGACCGAATTTGCCGCCGGCGTGCAGATTGGTGAGTACCAGCTCGACGGCCGGCATTTTCCACTTGGGATGCAGATCGACCGGGATGCCGCGTCCGTCGTCGCGGACCGAGCAGGAGCCGTCGATGTGGATGGTCACCTCGATATGGTTGCAATGGCCGGCCAAGTGCTCGTCGATCGAGTTGTCGAGCACCTCGAAGACGCAGTGGTGCAAGCCACGCTCGTCCGGGTCGCCGATGTACATTCCGGGACGCTTGCGCACCGCCTCCAAGCCTTCGAGCTTGTCGATCTTCGAGGCGTCGTATTTATCGGTCGCGTCGGTCCGATCGGGGGCTGTGCCGACGGCGAGCAACTCACTTTCTTCGGGCATAATCGATGTGAAATCAGGCGGTTGCGCGCGCGCAACCATGACGCTGCTAATGTAAAGAAAAAGGGCTGAGATCACAACCTTAAAGTGCGGGGGGATTCCCGGAAAAACACAAGGGCTTGTGGCCTTCGACCTGGCCCCACCAAACCAGTTGGGTGGCCGCGCCGCAACCGTCAAGTCGGCCATCCACTTGCCAGACGCGCCTCCGGACCGGTGGCGGGAACGGTCGCTAAACGGCGCCCAGGCGACTTTGCAGTTCGCTGAGGCTGCAAGTCATGTCGAGTCGGGTCCCGTTTTTCAAGAGCACGGCGTATTGGCCGGGAGCCACGGGTTGGACCTCGCGAACGCGAGCCAGATTCACGATGACCGAGCGGCTCAGCCGCATGAATCCGGCGGAGGCCAACCGGGCCTCCATTGCGGCGGTGGTTTCGCGCACGACGTGCGATTCCTTTCCGACATGGAGCACGACGTAATTGCCCGCCGCCTCGACGTGGTCGATTTCATCCGGCCGCAGATAGAGGATGCGCTCCGGCGACCGGACCAGGATGCGGCCGCCGGGGTTTGCGACCCGCAAGTGGTTCAGCAATGCGTTCAAACGCGGGTCCGCCACCGGGTCGGAGCCCTTGCACAACTGAGCCCGTGCGCGTTGCAGCGCCGCCTTGAAACGGGCCTCCGGGAATGGTTTGAGCAGGTAATCGAGCGCGTTGATCTCGAAGGCGCGGATGGCGTGCTCATCATGGGCGGTCGTGAAGATCACCGCCGGGATTTGCTCGGGCGGGAGGGCTTCAAGCACTTCGAAGCCGTTGAGGCGGGGCATTTGCACATCCAGAAACAGCAGGTCCGGCTGCAATTCCTGCGTCGCCTTGAGCGCTTGGGCGCCGTTGGCGCATTCCGCAATGACTTCCACGTCCGGCTCGCTGGCCAGCAGCGTCCGGACCCGTTCCCGTGCCGGCGGCTCGTCGTCGGCGATGAGGACGCGCAGGCTCATGTTGACGGTGTTCTCCAATCGGCGTCTCCAGGCGGTGCCTCCGACCGACGCCACGGAATCTCGATCCGCACGGTGGCGCCGCCTGCCGAACGCGGCACCAGCTCGAGGCGCTGGTCGGAGCCGTAGAGTGTTTGCAGACGCGCCTGCAAATTGCTCAGGCCAACGCCGGTCCCGCTCCGGGACGCCGGTGCCGAGGCAGGTCGATCCTCGGGCGCGACTGTTCCATGCCTCCAGAGGCCCGGCGCGGAGCCGGGGGTGGGAAGATCGAGTTCGGCCAACGCTCGAGCGGGCTCGGGCGGCGCTGCGGTCGTGCCCGCCAACCCAACCCCGTCGTCCTCGACCGTTAACACCAGCCGTTGTTCCAGCCGGTCCGCCGTCAGCCGCAGCAGGCCGTCTTTGTCCGCCGGCTCGATGCCGTGCCGGATGGCGTTCTCGACCAACGGCTGAAGCAGGAGGGCGGGCACCTGACAATCCAACGTCCCTGGGGCAATCGCTTGCTCGACCCTGAGCTTGTCACCGAACCGGGTTTGCTGGATTTCGAGGTAACGCCGGACGACCTCCAGCTCTTCGCGGAGCGCCACCTCCTGGCGCTCGGACTGGGTAAGGGTCAACCGCAGCAAATCGCTCAGCGACATCAGCGTCGCCTCGGCCGCCCGCGGGTCGCGCCGGAGCAAAGCGGCGACGGCATTCAGGCTATTGAACAGGAAATGCGGCTGGAGTTGCGCCCGGAGCGTAGCGAGGCGGGCATTGGCAAGGCTGGATTCGAGGACCAGCGCACGGTGCTCGCGCTCGCGGAACCGGCGATAAAAATGGATCGAGTGCGCCAAACCGACCACCGCGCCATAGGCGAGCAGGTCCAGGAGCGTGGACCAAAAGCTGCGCCCCATCATTCCGAGAGGTGGCTTGAGGCCAGGTGGCAAGAGTGCCGCAGCCTGGGCCAGGCCGCCGTCCTGGAGGCGCGGCGGCAGGGCGCGCAGCAGCGCAGGCGGCCCGTCGTCTTGCATCGGCGGTTCCGCGAAAAGTCCGGGCCACGCGTCCGCGGGGCCAGTCCTCAGAATTTCCGTCTGCACCGTGTTGGTCCCCGCACCCGGGTCTGGGGCGACGGTACGGACGATCATGACGTTCGCAAAGCCCGTGCGCAGCCGGGCACTGACGAGTTGGGTTGCCCCGACAAAGGCAACGCAGGCGGCCAGGTTGAGCGGAAGCCTCAGCCGCAGCCGGCCCCGTTCCAGCGGAAAGCAGCAAGCGATCAAGGCGACGTATGGGCCGAAGAGCGCCCAGGGATAGAGACGTTGGAAACCCTGGTCGCCTTGGAATACGGCCCGGAGCCTCTGGGTCGTCACGGGGTGAGGTGGAGGGGTTTGGCCGATGATCCAGATCGATGGCCCTGGCCGGTCTCGCAACAACCACCAGAGGGCGACGCCGACCACGACCGTCCATCCTGCCGTGCACGCCAGCACGAGTCGGCGTCGCCGGCGGAGGTGCGCCACCGCCGGTGCGCTGCTGGCATTGGTCGGCCGGCCAGCTATGGGCGAGGCAGTCAAAGTTCAGGTCCGTTTGCTTCTCAAGTTTCCCAAGGAATCTACCAGACGCAACCCGCGCGTGACAAATCGTCCGCCGTCCGGGACCAGGATGGGAAAAACCGGGATCAACGGCTGTCCGTCAGCGCAATGATGGATCTCGATCGACGGCCCCTGAGGCGTGCGCCGTTCAGCCGGTCTGCACGCGCAATGCGTGGAATTTGGCCGGACGGCCTGGCGGAGAAAGCGCAAGGAACAGGCGAGTTTAGCCAGGCGGCGCGGCACCGCGGCCCAACGCGATCCGTCAGGGGGTTCGCGGCGCCAAGATGGCACTGAGCAAGTCTGGCCGGCTCGCGTCGCGTTCCAGTTGCGGATACTTCTCTCCGTCGTGGTAATCCACTTCGCAGGTCTTGAAATAATCCTCGTTCTCGACCAGCAACGCGATGGGGGCCGTGTTAGTCGTCGCCGCCCGCACCGCCGCGCGCAGAATCTCCGGCGTCCAACGCCGACTGTTGACCCCGAGCAGCTTCATCGAGGCGCCGACTCCGGCCCGGTCGGCCGGCGAACCGGGGCGCACGTCGGTGATGTAGCCGTCCTCCTTGACGATGAACCCGAGCGAGAAGCTCAGGTCGGTGATTTTATCCTGGCCTTCGCGGGTTTTGAGCAGGTCGGGGACGGCGTTGGTGTAGGTCAGTCGCCAGCCGCCGCGTTCGATGCCCGCCAGCGGGGCGCGGGGTTCGAGGGTATAGACGCGCTCCTGGAAAAACCGGTGCCAGTCGGAGGGCAGGATTTGGTTCAGCGCGGCGACGACATCGTCGAGCGTGTAAGGCACGACCCGTGGTGGCCCGCTGGTGCCGCCGCAGAACGCTTTGCAGAAATCGTCGAGCGACCGCCGCCCGTCGCTCCGTTGCCGAATCAAGGTGTCCACGTCCAACCAGATCAAGTCCCCCTCGGGATAGTAATCCACGCTGCGGCGCCACGAGACCCCTTCGGGCCGCGCCAGGTAGAGCAACTGGGCAGCGACGGCGGTGTCGGCCAGGGGTCGCCAGGTCCGGCCCGGCTCGCGGTCCAATTTGGCGGCGTTGAGGGCGAGGTCTTCGCGGAAATTCTCATTGGTCCAGAGCCCGCACCGTGTGGCCAGGACCACGCCCAGGTAATCGGTCAGGCCCTCATAGACCCACAGCAGTTCGCCCTGCATCGGTTGGTCGAAGTTGACGGTGGCCAGGCCGGCGGGCCGCCGGTACTTGCCGTTCCAGGAATGGGTCATCTCGTGCGGCAACAGCAGGGCCATGAGCTTGAGCGGATCGTCATCGATCAGGTAACGCTCCGGTTGACGATCGTCGCTGGACTCATGATGTTCGAGCCCGAAGTGGGCGACGTGATCGCTGAGCGTCAGCAGGAAGTGATAGCTGCGATAGTGGCGGGCGCCAAAGAGCGCCCCGGTCTCGGCCACCAGGCGGGTGAAGTCACGTTGGTCGGCCGGCTTCATCTCGAGCGCGGCGGCGCTGTCAGCCGCGATATGGATGAAATGCGATGGCGTGGCCCCTGGAGTCAGATCG
>JAGWYX010000213.1 GCA_018969165.1 Verrucomicrobiota bacterium | reverse complement strand
AGCTTGTTTTGGGACGCGAGTTGATGGTGTATGGCGAACAGTTCTGGCGGCCGTACTGTCACGTTCGGGATTTCTCCCGGGCGATTTGCGGGGTCTTGGAGGCCCCTGCCGAGCGGGTTGCCTACGGCGTATTCAACGTCGGCGACACCCGCCAGAACTACACCAAGAAGATGATCGTCGAGGAAATCCTCAAACAAATACCCTCGGCACGCGTCTCCTACGTATCGCGTCGGGAAGATCCGCGTGACTATCGTGTCCGGTTCGACAAAATCGCGCGCGTGTTGAACTTCCACGTCACCCGCACCGTGCCGGATGGCATCAGGGAAGTCCGCGAATGCCTCGCTAGCGGGGCGATCAAGAATCCGAACGACCCGCGCTATTTCAATATCCCCCCGTCGCCGCCATGAACCTGGGACATCGAACCTACGCCGTCGGACCGTCCGCCCACGGTATCATGTTCCATTATTTCCATTCCGGCGCGCGCCCATCCGGTCAGGGCTCCATCGACGCGGCGATGCTGGATGCCTGCCTGGATTACTTAGGCCCCCGGCGAGTCCTCTCGGCGGGGGAATGGCTGTGGAAGTGCCGGCGAGGCCGATTGGAGGGAGATGACTTGTGCCTCACCTTCGACGACGGATTGAAGTGCCAGTATGATGTGGCGCTTCCCGTTTTGAAAAGCCGCGGGCTGACCGCGTTCTGGTTTATCTGCTCGGCTCCTTTGCGCGGGGAGCCGGTCATGACCGAGGTCTATCGGCTGTTCCGCGCCACCGGGTTCGAGGCGGTCCAGGATTTCTACGAGGAATTCTATCGCGCGACGGCGCGGGCCTTTCCCGATTACGACCTCGCCGCCGCCTTGGCGCGCTTTGACCCGGAGCCGCTCCGGCGGGCGCATCCGTACTATAGCATCGAGGACCTTCGCTTCCGCTTTGTTCGAGACGAGGCGCTGCGCGAGAACGAATACCACGTCGTCATGGCGCGGTTGCTGGCGGACCGGGGGCTCGACGTGCAATCCATCGCCGATGGCCTGTGGATGGGTCGTCATGAACTTGGTGAGCTGGATCGCGCCGGCCATGAGATTGGCCTGCATTCACATTCTCACTCGACCGTTTTTGCCCAGTTAAGCGTCCCGGCGCAGCGGCGGGAGTATGAGCAGAATGTCGAGGCGCTGAAGGAAGCGACCGGCAAAACACCGGTCTCGGTGGCGCATCCGTGTAACTCCTACGGCCCCGAAACGCTGAACGTTCTGCGGAGCCTGGGTATCGAACTCGGTTTTCGCGGCAACTTGGAACCCGGCGACGGATCGCTGCTGGAGATCCCACGTCAGGACCACGCGAATCTGCTGAGCCGGATGGCCTCCCGATGACACCGCGGAAGATTTGCGTGGTCACCGCCGCGCGCTCTGAGTACGGAGCCGCCCGGTGGCTGATGAAAGCGGTGCAACAACATCCGGCCCTGCGGCTTCAAGTGCTTGTTACCGGCGCCCACTTCGCCCCGGTGTTCGGCCGGACGATCACCGAGCTCGAGGCGGACGGCTTCTCCATCGACGCCTGCGTGGATTTGGGGCCGGATTGGGAGCAACCGGGACGGCTTCATCACGTCTTGGGTGCGTGCCTGGCCGGGGTGGGCGAAGCTCTCACTCGCCTCAAACCGGACATCCTCGTCGTTTTTGGCGATCGCCACGAATTGCTGCCCATTTGTACGGCGGCCACCCTCGCCGGCACGCCGCTCGCCCACGTCTCGGGCGGCGACATTACCGAAGGGGCGGCCGATGACGCCATTCGCCATGCCGTCACCAAACTTGCTCACCTCCATTTCCCGGCCCATGCGCAGGCGGCGGAAGTCATTCGCAACCTGGGCGAGGCTCCCGATCGGATCAGGGTCGTCGGAGAACTGAGCTTGGCGGCATTTTACCGGACGAAAGGCCACACCCGCCAGGAATTGGCCGAAATGCTGGGACTGAATCCCGCGCTGCGCTGGGTGTTGTTCGCCTATCATCCCGTGACGCTGGCGGCGGCGGAAGTTTGGCTCCCTCCGCTCATCCACACGCTGGCCATTCTGGAGGAAACCGAGGGCGTGGAAACACTCTTGACTTATCCGAACGCCGATCCAGGCAACGAGTTGATCCGCGACCTCCTGGAGCGTCGGCGGGCGGCTCGGCCTGACAGGTTCAAGTTGACGCCGAGCTTGGGTCCCTCGCGCTTTGTGAGTTTTCTTAAGCAGGCCTGGCTCATGATCGGCAACTCGTCCAGCGCCCTCATTGAAGCTCCTTCGGCGCATTTGGCGGCGATTAACCTCGGCGACCGGCAAAAAGGACGCCTCCGCGGCCAGAACATCATCGACGCCGCCGGCGACCCGGCCTCGATTCGCGGGGCGCTTGAGTTGGCCAGCTCGCTCGAATTTCGCAACCGCCTCGAGCGTGTGTGCAATCCATACGGGGATGGCGTGGCGGCGGAGCGGGTCGCCGACGCTTTAGCCACGGTGGACCTGCGGGAGATTCGGCGGAAACCGCCAGTGATTGCCTAGGGCGGGCGACTCGGCTAAGCGAAGCCTCGGCCGGTAGCGGCACGGCCGATGGGGTCACGGCCCCCAAAAGCCGTTGTGGCGTGGCATTGAACCGGTTTTGAACTGGTTTTGAGTTGCGGGCCAAACTGGCGGCAGCTAGACTGCCGCCACCGTATCGAGTTGAGCTGTGGTTTGCACGGATACCGGCGGGCGCGTGCTCCTGTAGACATGAAGAACCTAATCCGCTTCCTGAAGACAGAGTCTCCAGATCCATGGATCTTCATCCTCGGTATGGGGCTCCTCGCCGGGGTGCTCAGCGGCATGCTACTCGGGATTGTCAACGCCGCGGCGATCATCGCCACGGCGCCGGGGGAGGTCAATTCGTACTACTTCCTGCTATTCCTCGCCTGCGTGGCCGGCCTCTGGTATGCCAAGAAGCAGGCCCTCATCCGCACGACCGTGGCGGTGGAAACCATGCTGAAGGACTTGCGCGTCCGGGTGTGCGACAAGATTCGCCAGTGCGAATTGATCCACATGGAGCCCATCCAGAAGACCGACGCCTTCACGAAGATCGCCCACGACACCAATTCCATCTCGCAGGCCACCCTTGGCATGGCCAACGCCTGCCAATCGATCATCACCATGTTCGTGAGCCTGCTGTATCTCGCCTGGCTTTCCAAGCCCGCCTTTGCCATTTCCGTGCTGGTCTTTGGTTTGATCGCCTATACCTATTCGACGCGCCGGAAGGAAATCCAATCGCGGCTCGCGGGGGTGATTCGGCTCGAATCCGACCTTTTGGGGAGCTTGAACCACATCTTCGATGGTTTCAAGGAGTTGAAGATGAATCGCCGCAAGAGCGACGCGCTGTTTCAGAACTTTCGCGAAACGGCCGATAAGAATTGCGAGATCAAAGTCGATGTCGGGACGTTGTTCATCATCAACCTCCTCTATTCGGAGGTGATCTTCTTCCTGCTCCTCGCGACCCTCATTTTCGTCCTGCCCCGCTACTGGTCCGGCGCCAGCGCGCTCATGCTGCAAATCACCGTGACCGTCATGTTTATCACCGGTCCCCTGTCCGTCTTGCTCGGTTCCGCCCCGGTCTTCGCGCGGGCCGAGACCTCCCTCGGGAATCTCTACGGCTTGGAGGCGGCGGTCGAGGAGGCCTTCACTCAAAGCGCCCCGAACGGACAGGCCGCTTCCACCCGTTTCCGTGACTTCCGGGAGGTCGCCCTCGAGAACGCCACCTTTAACTATCTGGACTCCGCCGGCAAGCCCACCTTTTCGGTGGGGCCAGTCACGCTGGCGGCGCGGCGCGGCGAGTTGCTGTTCATTGTGGGAGGCAACGGCAGCGGAAAGTCCACGGCCGTCAAACTGCTGACCTCGCTCTATCCTGTTCAGCAAGGCGTGGTGCGCGTGGACCATCGCTTGGTGAACGAAGCCACGGTTCACGAATACCGCGAGCTGTTTTCCATTATCCTCGCCGACTTCCACCTCTTTGACCGCCTCTACGGCTTGGAGGACATTCCTCGGGAGCGGGTGGCGGCGCTGATCCGGGAAATGGAACTGGAGGACAAAGTCACCTTTGCCGACGGGCGATTCAACACCTTGAGCCTCTCCACCGGCCAGCGGAAGCGCCTGGGGCTGATTGTCGCCTTGCTCGAGGACCGGCCCATTTGCGTCTTCGACGAGTGGGCCGCGGATCAAGACCAGCAATTCCGCAAATACTTTTACGAGGTCATCCTCCGCAACCTCAAGACCGCCGGCAAGACCGTCATCGTTGTGACTCACGATGACCGCTATTGGAAGCACGCCGACCAAATCGTCAAGTTCGACGAGGGCCGGATCGTCGAATTCGGCAGTCGCGGAGCGGAGCCGGCCGAGTAAACCGGCCGGCTTGGGCTGGCGGCTCAGCGAACCGATTGACATGGGCGCAGTCTCTCTTTATGGTTGCCAAAATCGAAGCTCGATTGATCATGACCAACACTGACGCGGGGCCTGCCCGGCGGCGGGTGGCTGTTTTACGATTCCTTCGAACGGCCGTCCACACCGCATGACTGTCTCCACTGACCATCCCCGCGTGGCTCCCGACCCGGAGGAACCGGGCGAAGAGCTGGCCAGGTTCCGGAAAACCAAGCAACGCAAGGACATTGTCATTGTCGGGTTCTTTGTTATTGCCATTACGTTCTTCCTCCTGATCCCCAGGATGGTGGTCATCATCCACGCGGGCGAGGCCGGGGTCTTGTTCCGTCGGTTTCAAGGCGGCACAGTCACGGATCGCGTGTTTGGGGAAGGGGTCCATTTCCTGCTGCCTTGGAACCAGATGGTCCCGTATAACGTCCGGTTGCAGGCGACCAATGTGAACTTCACCATCCTCGCCGAGTCCGCCATGGCGATGAGCGTGGAGATGACCATCCGCTACCGGCCCGTGTACGATTTAGTGGGACTCTTGCACCGGCGCGTCGGGCCAGAATATGTAAACACCGTCGTCGTTCCCGAGGTCAAACAGGCCCTCCGCACCGTGGTGGGCGACTATACGGCCGAGGAGATTTACACGACCCAGCGCGCCATCCTGGAGAAGGTCGTCGAAAAGTCCTCCGACGCGCTGGAGCAGCGTTACATTGAATTGGACAACGTCGTGATCGAGCGCGTCATCCTGCCGGAGCGCATCAAGGCCGCGGTGGAGGCGAAACTCTCCGAGCAGCAGGCGATGGAGGCCTACGAATTCATCGTGAAGCGCGAGCAGCGCGAAAAGGAGCGGAAGATCATCGAGGCCGAGGGGTACAATGAGGCCAATAAGATACTGACCAATACCCTCACGGCCGAGATTCTCAAATGGCGCGGCATCGAGGCCACGCGCATGCTGGGCACCAATGCGAATAGCAAGGTCGTTATCATCGGCAACACCCCGGGGAGCTTGCCGGTGATTCTGGGGAATCCGTGAGCGCCGATGAAACAGCGCCTGAAATACTGGCTCCCGGGGCTTTCTATCGTCGCCCTGCTGGGCTGCGTCCTGTTCTTGTTCATGCGCGGGGCCGCTCGCGGCGACCTCAGCAAAGCCCGCGCCGCGGCCCGGGCTCTTCGAGCTGCTCAAGCCACCGCGCCCACTCCGATTCAGGTCGCCGTCGTCTGGCCCAACCTCGATCCAACGAATGAGTTCATCCGCGGTTTGACATTTGCCCGTGATGAGATCAACCAGAAGGGGGGCATCCTGGGGCGGCTCATCCGCCTGGTCTTCTACCGGGAGACTCCCGAAGTCGCCCGCCGGGTGGCTGAGGACGTGGACACGGTCGCCGTGATCGGTTACGAGTACTCCTCCAATGCCACCCTGGACAGTGTCACGCTCAACAACGAGGGCATCGTCTTCCTGATTCCTTTCGCCAGCGACTGGGAGCTGACGATCAAGGATTTTCGCTACTCCTTCCGCATCATCCCCAACGCGCGGCACTTCGCGGACTTGCTGGCGCAGTATTGTCTGAGCCAGGCGGCTCGCTACGCGGTCGAACCAAGTCGCTTGACGGCGGTGACGAATCGTTTTCAGGCGGTGGCCAGTTCCAGCGTCGAAATGCCGAGCCTCCCATCGACGGCCTCGAACCGCCGGGCAGCTTTCAATTATCTCCGGTCCACCAGCGCGAATGGCGGACGGGGGGCGACCAATCGCCGATCGGCGGCGGCGATTCGTGATTTGGCGGTGAAGGCGAACGAATTGAAGGTGACAATCCTATCGCCCCGCAATGACTTTGGCTACCAACTGGAGCGTCGCTTTCGCAAAGACGCGGCGGATTGGAAGCTGGTGGAAACGATCAATGGGGTTACCAATGTTAACACGGTGCGGGTCGTGGCGTCTCGCTCTTACCCGCCAGATACGGTGGATTTTCTCGACCTGATCGATAAGGTGTTGTCGGACAGCTTCGATGTGGTCATGGTGACGGACAAGGTGCCGACCGCCAGCCGGTTGATATGGCAGTTGCGGGAAATGGGGATAACGGCGCCGATCATCGGCGGGCGCGGTCTCGATTCGCCGAACCTTCTTACCGAAGCCTCCAATCGGGCGTTCCGAGTCTATTTCCCCTCGAAGTTTGTCATCCCGACCCCGGAGGAATTGGCGGCGACCCCAACCAACTGCCTGGTGCGCGCCTTTCTGCGGCGGTTTAATCGACCCTCGTTTGAGTCGGCCCAGGGCTACGAGGGGCTGCACCTGTTGGCCGAGGCCTGGGACCGCGCCGGCACGACCAAGCCGCTCGCCGTGGCGTCGTTATTCGAGCACATGAGCGACTGGGATGGCTTGCTGGAGAGCTAT
>JAGWYX010000212.1 GCA_018969165.1 Verrucomicrobiota bacterium | reverse complement strand
CAGCGCGGGGTTGTCCACCGTGCCGCCATAAATGCCGGAATGCAAATCCCGGGCAGGACCGGTGAGTTTGACCTCCAGCGCCACGATGCCGCGGAGCCCGTAGGTCAGGGCTGGATGCTCGAGGTCGGGCATGCCGGTGTCGGAAATGACCACGGCGTCGCACTGCAACCGCGCCCGGTGCCGCTTCAGAAACGGGGTCAGGTGGGTGCAACCGACTTCTTCCTCGCCCTCGAGGAGGAAGGTCAGGTCGCACGGCAGCTCCGTGCCGGACTGGAGGTAAGCCTCGACGGCGCAGAGATGGGCAAAGTGCTGGCCCTTGTTGTCGGCGGCGCCGCGGGCGAAGAGCGCGCGGCCGGCGATGCGTGGCTGAAAGGGGGGTGAGTCCCAAAGTTCGAGCGGCTCGGGGGGTTGGACGTCGTAGTGGCCGTAAACCAAAAAACGGGGGCGCTGGCCGGCGCGGCCTCGTGGTGTCTGCGCCAGCACGATCGGGTGGCCGGCCGTCGGACACACGCGCGCCTGCAGGCCGATCCGGCGGGCGTGGGCGGCCAACCACTGCGCACAGGCCACCATGTCCTGGCGGTGCCGCGGTTGGGCCGAGACACTGGGAAAGCGGAGGTAACGGCAGAGGTCGCGCACGAACCGCGTCTGGTGGGAATGAAGGTAGTGCTGGACGTCGTTCATAACTGAGCGCATTGAAAATCGTCGTGCCATCCGCTGGCCGTGGAGGAGAGGGTCGGGGAGCGACGGTGCCCATGGTCGTTCAGTTCATGAAAGGCCCCCCTTCGCGGTTGCGCAGGCCTCGGGTTCATGAATCGGAATGGGTGGGAATGGGCGCGCCAGCGTCTTGGACTGCGGCAGTCCTCTGCCGCTTTGCCACGCGCGTGCCGGAAAGCGCCAGGGGACTGGCGCAGTCCAAAACCTGGCGGTCGTTCCGGAGGTTCGTGGCGAGCCACCATTCGCGATCGCGCATAGATTGGGACCAGGAACCATGGATGGGTCGTCGCCGGCGCGCCAGCGTCTTGGACTGCGGCAGTCCTCTGCCGCTTTGCCACGCGCGTGCCGGAAAGCGCCAGGGGACTGGCGCAGTCCAAAGCCTGGCGGTCGTTGCGAAGGTTCATGGGGGGACACGTCGTGCGCGTGGGGTTATTTCTTGAACAGATTGTTCAGCAGATTCAACGGGTTAATGACACGCGGGGCCTGGTTGGTGTCCGGGGCTGCGTTGGTCGCCGGCGCGCCGAAGAGCGGCTTTCCGCCGGATAGAATATTGCCAACGTCCTGGAGGATGCCGCCGGCCTTGCCGCCGACAAACCCGGCCGCCGAACCGGCGATCAACGCGGTGATGACGAAGTCGTCGGTCTCGGCTTTGGGCGATCCGACGGTCCCGCCGATTTTCAGGAAGTTCGGGAGTTTGACGAAGGGCGCGTCCGGGGCGGTGCCGGCGACCAGCAGATGGGCGCGGGTGGCGATGCCGCGTTCGAGGTAGAAATTGACCGGCAGGTGGTTTAACGGCGAGTTGGTCAACACGTCGGCAATGGAGATCGTGCCTTGGGCATAGGCGTGGAAGGTGCCGCTCTCGATCCCGACCTGGTCGAGTTTGATTTGGCCGTTGCCGGCTTCGAGTTGGGCGTAGATCGAATTGAGCGGTGCCTGGGTGATCTCAGACACGCGGAGCAGTGAGGCGATTGCCGCCAGGAGGACGTTCATTTTTGGGCTGACCAACTGGATGGCGGCGTTGGTGAAGCTGAGGCTGGCCTGGCAGGTGAGGTTCTGTCGCAGGCTCGCCCCGGTGACGCCGGCGCCCTTGAGTTGGAGCTTGGTGAACAAGTCGCCCTTAGCCTGCCCCGCGTAAGTCGGCGAGAAACTGTCGGCCAACGGTTGGACCGGGACCTTGTCGGCCTGGAACGATACGTCATAGGTGTAGCCCGGTACGCCGAGGTTCAACGCGGCGGTGGCGTTGACCGGCGCGCCGTTCAGCGTCAGTTGGAACGGTTTGAGATCGACCTGGCCGCCGTTGATCGCGGCCGTCGCGATCCAGTTGGTGATGGCGACGTCGCGCAAGTAGAGCCGCCCGATGTTCAGGTCTGCGGCAAAGTGCTCGAAAGGCAGGTTGACCGCGGGCGGTTCGGAGTTGGGCGACGCCGCGGGCGGAGGCGAAGCCGCGGCGACGGCCGGCCGCGAGGTGGCATTGGTTGTCGCCGGCCCCATCAGCAGGTCGTAGATGGGCGTCAGATCGAGCGAGTCGGCTTTCAAGGAGACTTTGCCGGACGTGGCGCCGGCTTTTGAAAAGTCAACGATCCCCTCAGCGTCCAGTTCGTTCCTGGCGCGGGCGGTCGGTGCCAAGGCCACGCGCAGTTGATGCAACACCAACGTCTGTTGGCGGAACAGCGCGCCGTCGAGGTGGAACTGGGCGCCCCATGGAGTTTGCGGCAAACGGTGTTCCGGGTCCGCGACGACGAGATTGGTCAGCCCGATTTGCACCTGGACCGATGCGTCTGGACGATCAGTCGTCATGATCTGCAGTTTGGTCGCCGAATCGCGTTGTGGAGCATAGCTGGCGTTGCCACTGGCGCTCAACGAAACCGAAACGAGCTGGTTCGGCTCCAGCCGTGGACCCAGGAACGGTCCGAGCACATTCTGATTCAGATCGGTCAGCTTGAAATTCGCCTGGGCGGACTTTTTGCCCAGATCATATTGGCCGGCAAAATCCAGGTTGCCACCGGGGCGCGGAGGGCTTCCGCCAAGGCCTCCAGACGAAAGCGTCAATGAAAACTTTTTGACCGTGACCAATTGTTGTCCGAGTGCGCCGTCAACTTGCAGGCGTGCGCCCAGGGGCACGCGGGGCAATTTGTGTTCCGGATCTACCAGCAACAGGTTGGCGACGGTCACGTCTGCGGTCACCGCCGAGTCGCCTTCGGGATCGTAGCTGGCGGTGCCGCTCGCGCTGAACGTCACGGACTCCAAGTGCGTCGGGGCCAGCTTCGGGCCCAGGACCGGGCCCAACACGGCCTGGTTGACCTCGGCGATCTTGAAATCGCCGCGGCCGGACTTGTTCCTCAGATCATAACTGCCGCTCGACTCGAGCCGGCCGGCTGGAGTCGAACCTGTTTGCAGGGTGATCGCAAGGCGTTTGACCTGCGCCTGGTCGCCCTTCAGGGCCAGATCAAAGTCCGCCGAGGGCTCGAGATTCTGAAACTGGTAATTTCCGTAGCCGCCGGTGAAATCGGCCACGTGGAGTTGCCCGGTTGCGTCCAACTCCGGTCCTTGCTGGTTGACGCGCGCGGTCAGTTTGACGTCACCCGAGGAAGCGCTCACGCCCGGCACCGGGAACAGTTGGAGCGCGCCAGGGGCGGATACCTCGACGTTGGCCTGGGCGCTCAGGTTATGATTGCCGAGGTCGTAGTTGGCCGAGCCGCTGGCGGTCGCCAACCTCGAGCCGGGTTGCTTGACCTCGATCTGGAATTGCGAGACGGAAATCTTCTTGAAGTCATCAATCTGCGCGACCGCCGCTGCGCCCATCTCGGCGACGGTGAGCCGGTTCGTGCCCAGGGTGACCGTCGCATCCGTCTCGCGCGCCGACAAGTTCGCTTCGAGTCGGCGCCCGGCGTTCTGCGCGAGCAACTTCAGGTCGAGCCCGACTTTGCCCGTCGGCAGCGCGTTGCCCAGCATCGGCCGCCAGTCGCGCAAATCCAAGCCCGCCAATTTCAGTTGCCAGGACGAGTCGGCGAACTGCCCCCTGTTCTGGCCCCACGACAATTGCATCGGACGATCCAGAGCGGCTTGAAGCAGATCGGCTCCGTTCTGCCTGGCCGACAGGGCGAACTTCTGGATCAAGGCGGTTTGGCCGGCGAGGTTGGCGGTGAAGTGGTAATCCAGGTCGAGGTCGAGCGCGGGAGTGGATTGCCCGTGCTGCGTCAAGGTGAGCTGTCGGCCGCTTAACTTGCCCTGCGCAGAAATCACCGAGGCGTTCTGGGCCACATCCACCTGACTGGTGGCGTTGAGCACGGACTGGCCGAAGTCCCACCCGCGGGCCGCGCCGACCAGGTTGAGCACGTGCCGGTCGATCGAAGACACGGCCAGCGTCAAGTGCGCCTCGGTCTTGGCCAGATCAACGGGGCCACTGACTCGAATCTGGCCGAGGTTCCGGCCGCTTTGGGTGAACTGCAGGGCCAGTTGGCGAATCTCAGTCTGAGTAAGGTCGCAATTCAGACTACCCGCCAGCGCCGCCAGGTCGCCGAACGTGCCGGCGGCCTGGCCGACTGCGAACCGAAGGGTGCCGTTCGCCGACTGCGGCATCAGGGCCGAGTCAAGCGCGAAGGTGTAGCTGGCGGCGAGCTTGGCGCTGATGGCATTGGGGGCGACGCCATTGCTCGGACTGAGCTGCTGGAAGCGTGCGTCGGCGTTCAACGTCAGCTTCCCTGATTGCCCGTTCTTTACGGTGTCCACACCAAGCTGGAGGTTCGTCAGCTCGGCGCTTTGCTGGCCACCGCCCTTTTGGTGCTGCACCCAACGGACCGTCATTTGGTTCAAGGCGACGTGGCGGACATCCAGTTGCAATGGCTTGCCGGGCGCCGGTGCTTTGGGCGGCCGGTTTTTCTTCTGCGCGCCGAGCGTGGCCAGAATGGGATCGAGATTGCTCGTGCCATCGGGGTTTTGCACAATCTGCACCGTGGGGGCGGTCACGGTGACCTCGGGCACGGTGATGTTCCCACGCAGGATATCGAGCAGGTTGTAACGCACGCGCAACTCCTGGGCGGCAAACAACGGTTCCGGGCCGACGGTCTGGACTTTCGGCTGGGTCAGCACCAGTTGCGAAAAGGGGCTGAGCGCGACGTCGTCGGCGGTGATCTTGGCCCCCAGCAGCGGACCAACCCGCGGCAGCACCATTGCCTTGAGAAAGGCCGAACTGGTGGCGACGAAGAACAGGACCAGCAGCAAAACCACCAAAGCAACCACGGCCAGGAGGAACTTGCGGACCAGCGACGGCCGCGGGGCCCGCGGCGCCGAAGATGCGGTATCAGGCATAGAATTTAAATGGCTTGGCGTCCTTCGAGGATGCCGACGTAGTCCGCGATACCCGTCGCGGGCGGGAACTGCGGTTTGTAATTCAATTCGCGCCGGGCGAGGGTCAAATCCGCCTCGGTGTGAGACTGGTAGAAATGGGCGTAGGGATTCTCGAAATACTCCGGCTCAAGCCGGGTGCCGAGATTGCGGTTCAGTTCGGTGATGACCTCGTTGAACGAAACAGGCTGGCCGCTGCCGCAGTTATAGATGGCGCTGCGCGGGGCCGCGAGGGCGCGCAAGGTCAGCGCCACGACGTCCTTGACGTAAACGAAATCCCGTCTTTGCTCACCGGACCGGAAGACCCGCGGCCGTCTGCCCTCCTTCATTTGGCGGTAGAGCTGGTAGATCATGCTGGCGGCGGCCTTTTTATGCGCCTCACGCGGGCCATAAACGTTGAAATAACGGACGCCGACGATGCGCCAATCCGGATCGCGTCGGCTGTAGTCGTGCGCCAGGTTGTCGAGCTGCACCTTGGTGAAGGCGTAGATGTTGGCCGGGGCCGGCGCCTGCGTCTCCTTCATGCGGCCGGTCGTAATGCCGTACGTGGCGGCCGAGGAGGCATAGATCACCGGCGTGCGGGTGGGCTCGGCAAACGCCAGCAGGCGCCGAAAACCCTCGATATTGTCGTGGGCCTGGAGCAGTTGATCGTGCACGGTGGTGTCCGTAATCGAGGCCTCGTGGAAGATCGCATCGAATTTCTGGCCGCCAAAGCGGTTGAACCAATCCAGACGGGAAACATCCGCGGCGATGAAGTCGCCACGATAACCCTGCAGGTTGCGAAAGTCTCCCGATCGAAAGTCGTCCACCACGACCAGGCGGGCGTCGGGGAATTTCTCCTGCAACGCGAGCGCGAGGTTCGAGCCCACGAAGCCCGCTCCGCCCGTCACCATGATGTTCTTCATGCCCGACACGTTAAAGCCTTTGACGGACGAGTCAACTGGCCTGTTCAGTGCCCGATGCGGCGTGTCTCCGACCCCGGGTCGGTTTGTCGTTCGTTTCCGACGCTTCTTCTGTTCGACCTTGCGGACGCGCATTGGGACCGTGAACCAGCACATGACTGGACCGCGGCTTGTCCCAAACCGCAGCGCGTGCCAAGCCGCTGCGGGTTGAGGACAACCCGCGGTCCGGTTCGTGGAGAGACTTGCTGAAGGGGCGACGAAGATTCGCCCCGTTAAACCCAATCGTGCGTGGCCGGACCAGGAAGCCCCTTACACCTTCTTCGGCACGACGAACGGCTTGCGATAGTGGCGGGTCAACATCGCGTTGGCCTGGGCGTTGCCGATGAAACGTTCCCGTTGCGGGTCCATTTGCAAAAACACCCCGAGGGCGGCTTCGGTCTGGTCCAGGTTGATTTCATTGGACGCCAGGTGCTCGCACATGCGGCCGAAGGTCTCCGTGGCTGCTTGGTCCGATTGGATGGCTTCGCGGATCTCGGCCTGCGGCATCTGTTTGCCGAGTCGGTAGGAGACATTGCCGGTGTGGCACAGGGCGCTGGAAAGATGGCCTTCAAGGATGTCGGCGTTCAAGTCGGCCACGTTGCGGCTGCGGACGGCCTTGATGAAATTCTCGAAGTGATTATCGCTGCCGCGGAATTTCTTCACCTCCTGGCCGCTGGGGTCGTAAGCCACGGCGCCGCCGTAGTCCGGTACCAGGACGTGACCGCCCTCGCAATGGACAATTACCGCGATGCTGCCGCCGTGTTCGGCCGGGTATTTGTCCATGTGCGATGACCATTGGCGCAGGTCGGCTTGATATTGTTTGGCCGAGGG
>JAGWYX010000211.1 GCA_018969165.1 Verrucomicrobiota bacterium | reverse complement strand
GGCCCTGTACTACGACACGCTGACGCAAAAGGTCTTCGGCACCAACGGCACCGCCATTTTGAAGGCGTGCCTTGCCGAGCCGCTCCAGTTCCAGGACCCTTACACCTTCAATGCCTTCGGCCCGAACGATCGTCCGGGACGACTGGCTCTGTCCGTACGCGACTTCGCCCGCTTTGGGCTGCTCTACCTCCGCCACGGGCGCTGGCGCGAGCGTGAACTGATCCGGCCTGAATTCATCGGACTGGCCCTGCACAGTCCGCTGCCCGCCGGAACCCCGCTCACCAGCGGCCGGGAAGTGGACCTGCTGCCCCATCAACGCTCGATTGGCGGGACCGGGAATATCACCCCGGTTGGCCCCGGCTTTTACAGCTTCAACTGGTGGACCAATGGCCGCGACCGCGATGGCCACCGGCTGTTTGCCGACCTGCCGCCGGACACGTTTGTGGCCGCCGGACATGGCGGTATCCGCATGTTGTGGGTCGTCCCCGACTTCGACCTGGTGATCGTATGGAACGACACGCGTGTCCAGGACCAGGATGCCAGCCCCGGCGATCCCAACACCCGTTGCAACCAGGCCGCCCGGCTCATCCGGCAGGCCGTGGCTGAGGCTGCGCCGCCGCCCTGACCGGGTGCCAACGGCGCCGCGATTGCGGCGAACGGCCATTGGACCATTCCTGGCGAAGACGACCCCGCGGACGCCCGGTTTGGAGGAACCGGTCCGGATCGGCCCACTTTCTTTGTAACTCCTGAAGGTCCTGCGGCTCGGTGTGCGGTGGAACGGAAACACAACCTTATGACACTCGAACGCTACATCCGCATGTTCGCCGGCACATTCATCCTTCTCAGCCTGGTGCTGGCGCGGCTCCACAGTCCAAACTGGCTCTGGTTCACGGCCTTTGTCGGGTTCAACCTCCTGCAGTCCTCCATCACGCGGTTTTGCCCGCTGGAGATCATCCTGCGCAAACTGGGCGTCGGCAAGGCACCCCGCGCCTGTTGCGCCTGACAAGCGCCGATGCCGTGAGACCGCATGAGACTTCAACCCGCCGACGACCAGTGCCATGCGCGGTGACATCTCCATAATCCAGCCTTTGGCAGGACGACGGCCTCCCGCCGCGCCGCTTGCGGAATTGACGACGGCGCGCCGGGACGGCGTCGCCCTACCAGGTTCATCATTTCCGTGCACCATCGAGGGGCCGACGAGCCTTCCCGGGAACGGTCCCGCGATTGGTCCGCGCTGCTGCTCGGCCAACCGGGGGCGCGAGCGCAGGCTAATGCCTGCGGCTACGGGTGCGATGTGCGCCGTCCTCTCGACCATTCGTTTTCCACACCTTGCACTGGCGGCGATCGTGATCCAAACGGCGGCACTGACGGTTCTCGGCGCCACCGAACCCTGGACCTTCGAGCGTGCCATTCGCTACGCCAGCACGAACAGCCCGGATGCGCAACTGGCGCAGCATCGGATCGCCGCGGCGCGTGCGCAACTGGAACAGGCCAACGCGGCCCTGTGGCCCCGCCTCCAACTCCAGTCCGGTTATACCCACACCGACAATCCCATGCTGGTGTTTGGCGCCGTGCTCAACCAGCGCGCCTACAGCCCGAGCCTGGATTTCAACAACGTCCCGAACATCGACGATCTGAATGTGGCGGGCTTGCTCACGGTGCCGATTTACACCGGCGGCCAGACCACCGCGCGCCGGCAGGCCGCCAAGGCCAACACCCAAGCAGCCCGCTACGAAGCCGCGGCCATTCACAACGCCCTGGCGTTTGAAGTCGCCCGCGCTTTCCATTCCGTGCTCAAGACCCGGGAGTTCATCCGCGCCACCGACGCAGCGGTCCGTGCCTTCGAGAAGAACCTGGGGATTGCTCGCAGCCGGTTCGAGGCCGGGACCATTCTCAAAACCGAATTACTCGACGTGAGCGTGCGGCTGGCCCAGGCCCGCGAGGACCTGGTCCGCGCGCGCAATGCCAACGCGCTGGCGGAGCGGGCGCTGCGGAATCTCCTCGGGCTTGAGACCGCCGATTTTGCGGTTGCCAACACGGCACCGGAGGTGTCGGCGCCAACCGGCGACGCCCTCGCGGTTCGCCCGGAATTGGCCGCGGCCCGCCAGCGCGCACACGCCGCGGACGCAGCGGTGCGCGGCGCCGAGGGGGGGTATCGGCCACGGCTGAGCGCCTTTGGCGGCTTGGACTACGATCACGGTTGGCGGTTCAACGGTGATGGCAAGAGTTATTTGGCGGGAATGCTGGCGCAGTGGGACATCTGGGATGGCAAACTAACCCGCGGACGCGTCAACGAGGCCCGCGCCCAACGCGACGCCGCGCGCGAAGAAGAACGCAAGCTGCGCCTGGCCATCGATCTCGAAGTTGAGCAGGCGCGCCTGAACCTCGCCGCGGCCGGTGAACGGCTAACGGTGACCGCACAATCCGTCGCCCAGGCGACCGAGAGCGTCGAGCTGACCCGGGCGCGTTTCGAGCAAGGACTGGCGATCGCCACACAACTGATTGACGCCGAGACGGCCCTGACCATGGCGCGGGTGCGGCGCGCCGAGGCCGAGGCCGATCAACGCATCGCGGTGGCCGCGCTGCGCCAGGCGCTCGGCCAACCGCAGGTGCCAAATCAATAGAATTGCACGGATTTATGAAATTCTCTTTCAGGTTTTCCCGCAGGCTCTCGGGCCCGGAGCAGCCCGGGGAGTGCGACGACAAGGCCGACCCGCCCCACGACCGTTGGCCGCCAGGTTCATGGGAAGCCCGGTGGTCCAGTCGAACCGGCTCACCTGCCGTGAACTTGGACGGACCCTCACCCTGGCCTTCTCCCATCGGATGGGAGAGGGAGGATCCTTCGCCGTCACTGGTTTCATGCAGCACTTCGGGTGCCCATCCATCACGGGCGGCGATGGCAAACGGAACTTCTGCAGGTTCAGGAGTCTCCATTGGTCTTTCCCTCTCCCTGGGGGAGAGGGTCAGGGTGAGGGCGAGTGCGTGGAAAGGCGCTTGCCCAGCGTTATTCCTGTCGCTCCCGCTCGCAGCGCTTTTCACTGGCTGCGGCGGGCACCCGGATTCCGGCTCAGCGGACCGATCCGCCCTCCCCACCCTCACGGTGCGCGTCCAGACGGTCCAGGCCAGCCGGCGGCCGACCTTCGAGGACGTCGTGGGCACGGTGCGCCCGCGCTTGCGAGCCAGTGTGGAAGCCAAGGTCAGCGGCCGCATCGTCGAACTGCCGGTCGTTCCCGGGCAAACCGTCCAGGCCGGAGAGTTGCTGGCTCGACTCGACGCGCGCGAAATCCAGGCGCGGCGCGACCAGGCCCTGGCCCAGCGCGACCAGGCCGAGCGGGACCTGAGACGGTTTGCCACCCTGGTCGAGCAAAGCGCCGTCACGCGCCAGGAATACGACGCCGCCCAGGCCCGCCAACGCGTCGCCAGCGCGGCCGTGGCCGAGGCTGAAGCGATGCTGGCCTATGCCAGCGTCACCGCGCCGTTCAACGGGATCGTCACCCACAAACTGGCCGATGTCGGCGACCTCGCCATGCCGGGCAAACCGCTGCTCGAACTGGAGGAAGCCTCCGGGCTGCGGTTCGAGGCCGATGTGCCAGCAGCGCTGATCGACCGCATCGGCCTCGGCACAACGCTGCCGGTGCGGATCGACGCCACGGGCGGAAACCTCGCGGGTCAGGTGGCCGAAATCGCTCCCACCGCGGATCCCAACAGCCGCACATTTCGCATCAAACTCGACCTGCCGGCCGCCACCAGTTTGCGCGCGGGTCAGTTCGGTCGGGCGAGCATCCCCTTGCCGGAGCAGCCGGCGATCTGGGTTTCGCGCTCAGCGCTCGCACACCGCGGCCAGATGGATTTGGTGTTCGTGGTGACCAATCGCGCCGCCCAACTGCGCCTGGTCCGCACCGGCCGACAAAGCAGCGACGAGGTCGAGTTGGTGTCCGGGCTGACCGCCGGCGAACAAGTCGTCGTGGGCGCACCGGGGGGTTTACTCGACGGTCAGCCGGTCGCGATCGCGCCATGAGCCCGCCCTACCAAGGTCCGATGCCAGCCGACCACGGGCTGGCCGGCCGCATCGCCCGCGGCTTCATTGACTCGAAACTGACGCCGCTGATCATCATCGGCTCGGTCTTGCTGGGGTTGTTTGCCGTGGTCCTTTTGCCGCGCGAGGAGGAGCCACAGATCAAAGTGCCGATGATCGATGTCCTGGTGGCGATGCCCGGCTTCAGCGCCAAGGAAGTCGAGCAACGCGCCACGCGGCCCATGGAGAAGTTGCTCTGGGAAATCCCCGGCGTCGAATACATCTACTCGACCTCGCGCGAAGGCCAGTCGCTGGTAATCGTGCGGTTCAAGGTCGGCTCGGACCCGGAGCAGAGCCTGGTGAAGCTTTCCGAAAAGCTGCGTTCGAACTTCGACCGTATCCCTCACGGGGTCTCGTTCCCGCTGATCAAGCCCAAATCGATCGACGACGTGCCGATCCTGGCACTGACGTTTCATAGCGAACAATATGATCACCTGATGTTGCGCCGCCTGGTGGCGCAGGTGGATGACGCGGTTAAAGAAATCCCGCAGGTATCGGAAACGACGCTGATTGGCGGGGCCCGGCGACAGGTGCGGGTCTTGCTCGACCCGGTGCGGCTGGCGGCGCGCAACCTCAGCCCGGTCGGGATCGTCCCGATGCTGCTTCAGGCCAACCGCCAGTCCCGGTCCGGCGGCCTGACGACGCGTAACCAGGAAGTGCTGATCGAGACCGGCGCGTTTCTGACGACACGGCAGGAGGTCGGCGACGTCGTCGTCGGGGTTTACGGGGGCAAACCGGTTTATCTGCGCGAAGTCGCCGACATCAGCGATGGACCGGAGGAACCGTCCCAGTACGTGTTTTACGGCCGAGGCGCTGCCACCGCTACCAGCGCCCAGGAACAACCGGCCGTGACCCTGGCAATCGCCAAGCGACCCGGGGCCAACGCCATCGATGTGGCCGACACCGTGCTGCGGAAGGTGGACTGGCTGAAGGGCCGCCTGATTCCGGCGGCCGTCCAGGTCTCGGTCACGCGCAACTACGGTGAGACCGCCGCGGAGAAATCCAACGAGCTACTGTTGCACATGGGCCTGGCCGTCGTGGGCGTGTCGTTCCTGATCCTGCTGGCCCTCGGCTGGCGCGAGTCCGGTGTGGTGGCCATCGCCATTCCCTCCACCTTGGCCCTTACCCTGCTGGTGTTTTACCTCACCGGCTTCACGCTGAACCGGATCACCCTGTTCGCCCTGATCTTCTCGATCGGTATTCTTGTGGACGACGCGATTGTGGTGGTCGAGAACATCGTGCGCCATTTTCACCTGACGGCGAATCAACGGCGCCCCTGGCTCGAGGTCGCCGTCGAGGCCGTCAACGAGGTGGGCAACCCCACCATCCTGGCGACGTTCGCGGTCATCTTCGCGGTGCTGCCGATGGCCTTCGTGGGCGGCCTGATGGGACCTTACATGCGGCCGATCCCGATCGGGGCGAGCGCGGCGATGTTCTTCTCGCTCCTGGTGTCGTTCGTGGTGACGCCGTGGGCCGCGGTACGACTGCTGCGAAGCCACCGAGGGAACGCGTCCGACGACGGAGGCGACCTCGAGTCGGGGCCCGACCGCGACATGACCCGAGCCGCGGCCGCGTCGCTCGTGAATGGTGCGGAGTCGAATGCCGCCGGATCGCCAACTCCGTCGCTGCGAGTTGAGACGACTTGCGATCCGGCCGACGCGCGGCCGCAGAACATTTTTGCCCGGCTTTACCGTCGCCTGATGGAACCGCTGGTGGCACACCGTGCCTGGCGCTGGACCTTTCTCGGCGCCGTGGCCGGGCTGCTGTTGCTGGCCATGAGCCTGGTCGGGATCGGTTGGGTCAAAGTCAAGATGCTGCCGTTCGACAACAAGAGCGAGTTTCAAGTGATCCTGAATCTGCCCGAAGGCAGCGCCCTCGAACGCACGGCTCAGGCGGCTCGGGAGATTGCCGCCGCGATCCGGACCGAACCTGAAGTGACCGATTACCAGGTCTATGTCGGCACGGCCGCCCCGTTCAATTTCAACGGTTTGGTGCGCCATTATTTCCTGCGTCGTGGCGCCAACCAGGCCGACCTGCAAATCAACCTCACCAACAAACGCGCGCGCAAGGCGCAGAGTCACGACATCGCCAAACGCGTTCGCCCGCGGGTCGCCGCCATCGCGGGCCGGTTCGGTGCGCGCGTGGCCGTGGCCGAAGTCCCGCCCGGTCCCCCGGTGCTACAGACGCTGGTCGCCGAGATTTACGGGCCGACCCAGGCCGCGCGCCTGGCGCTGGCAACCCAGGTCCGCGACCTCTTCCGCCACACGCCGGGGGTGGTGGATGTGGATTGGTATGTCGAGGCCGATCAACCCCAGGCCCGGTTCGTCATCGACAAAGAAAAAGCGGCGCTGCACGGGATCAGCGCCGACACGATCTCGCAGACGCTGCGCCTGGCAGTCGGTGGGATGTCCATCGACCTGCTGCACCAACCCCGCGAGCAAGAGGACGTCAACCTGGTGATCGAGCTGCCGCGCACCGATCGCGCCAGCATCGAACAATTGCTGGCCCTGCGGGTGCGGTCCGGCGACGCCAATGCATTGCCTGAACCCGGCCTGGTGACCGGCGCGCCGCCCCTGGTCCCGCTGCGCGAGCTGGTCCGCATCCAAGACACGACGGCCGACAAGAGCATTTACCACAAGAATCTCCTGCCGGTGACCTACGTGATCGGCGATGTCGCGGGCGCGGTCGAGAGCCCGGTTTATGCGATTGGCCAGATGAACCGCGCGCTGCGGGCGCTCGATATGCGGCGATTCGGCAGCGAGCACGGC
>JAGWYX010000210.1 GCA_018969165.1 Verrucomicrobiota bacterium | reverse complement strand
GAACGACGAATAGCCTTTCTGCTCTTACCTGCGGAAACAACCGCTTTGTTGCGGTAGGTGAGCATGGTATAACGATGACTTCGCTCGACGGCATCAATTGGACCAGCCGGCCCTCAGGGACTAGCAATTGGCTTTCTGGGATTACCCACGGCAATAACAACTTCGTGGCGGTGGGTGAGCATGGCGTGACCATGACTTCATTCGACGCGATCACATGGATCAACCGGACGGCGGGCACGACCAACTGGCTTTCCGGCATCACCTACGGCAACAACACCTTCGTGGCGGTAGGTGGTCAGGGCACGATTGTGACCTCGCCTGACGGTATCACCTGGACTGTCCGCACGTCGGGAACGGCCAATTGGCTTTCCGGGATCACCTACGGTAATAACACCTTCGTGGCGGTAGGCTGGCCCGGCATCATCGTGGATTCTCCCGATGGCATCACTTGGACCGTCCGCAACCCGGGAACTGGCGATGGTCTCCATGGGATCGCCTATGGGAATGGCACCTTTGTGACCGTAGGTGAGTATGGTACGATCCTGCAATCCGGCAGCCTCGTGCAAGCAACACTGGGGCCGATACTGTTGTCGCCGAGCGGTGCGGCGCAGGTGCCGCTGGTGGGCTTGGCGGGTCAGGCTTACTCCATCGAGGCCTCGACCGACCTCACCAATTGGTTGGCCTTGACGAACCTCACGCTCACCAACGCGTCCGGGCAGTTCGTCGATGTCTCGGTGACCAATGTCCCCCAGCGTTTCTACCGGGCGGTTGCACCCTAATCCGTCCGTGAACAGCGGTTTGCTGAATCGCTGGTGTCCCATGCGCCACCAGGTTTTGCTGCGCTGGGCACGCAAAACGGATTCGCCCGAGTTCGTGGACGCGATTTTCGCTAAGGAACGTGCAACCGCGAACCTCGAAATCCGATCTGGCCTGGCGGCCGACCGCTCGCCTTCCTGTCAGGAAAGCGATTTGTTCCTGACAATTCCTGACAGAAAAAGTGCATTTTGGTGCGTAATAACTGCAAACCGGAAAAATGCGCGACACGCAGTCAATGTTTATGCGGTTTTGATGCACTTTTCGCGCCAGCTCGCGCAACCCCATTTTCGGGTTCGACTCCCGCCACGCGCACCATCTGTTTTGGCGCTCTTGAACGCCGCCAGGCTAAACCCGGACGATCTGACGCCCGGCTACAACCTCCGCTACGCCACCGGCCAGCGTCTCCTGCCGCTCTCGTTGCTCGGAGGATTCGCCGGTCTGCGGACGGCCGAGGTTCAACGCCAGCTTTGGTCGGACATCAACCTTGAGCGGGGATTCATCCGCGTCACCGCGGCCAAGGGGAACACCGCCCAGAAACGGCTCGTGCCGATCTCAGATAACCTCCGGCAATGGCTGTCTGCGTGCCCGCACGGGGAGGGCCTTTGCTGCGATTATCCACGGCCCAATGAGGCGATCCAGCGCCTTGCGAAACGGGCGAACATCAAATGGAAACACAACGCCTTGCGGCATTCGTTCATCAGCTACCGGGTGGCGCAGACGCAGAACGTCGGCCAGGTCGCTCTGGAGGCGGGGAATTCGCCGAAGATGATTTTCCGGCACTACCGCGAGCTCGTCACGCCGGAGGAAGCGAAAGCCTGGTTCGCAATTCAGCCCCACCAGGCCGCGAACGTTGTCCCGTTGCAGGCCGCTGCCGCAAAGTAGGTCCAACCGCGCTCGGTGCAGTGCTGCCTGGCGACCCGCCGCCGTCGGCGTGCTTCGGCTGCAGCCAGCCCGACTAAATCCCCCACGAGCCGTTCGGCTGCCGACCGAGCCGACGCCATCATCATCGACTGGCCTCGGCGTGCAACCGCAACCCGAGGGCTTCGATGACTTTGAGAATGGTGTCAAAGCCGGGCGTGCGTTTGCCGGAGAGGGCTTTGTAAAGACTTTCACGAGACAACCCCGCGTCGCGGGCCACTTGTGACATCCCCTTGGCGCGGGCAATATCCCCGAGCGCCTTGGCAATGAATGTGGCATCTCCGGCAGCCTCTTCGAAGCATGCCTCGAGGTACGCGGCCATCTCCTCCGGGGTGCGGAGGTGTTCGGCCACGTCATAGCAGGTTACAACAGTTTTCCTTTTCATCTCCCGGGTTCCCTCCGGCGAGCCGCTCGATCCTTGCTTGAACGCGTGCCCTGGCCCGAAGGTCGCGCAGGCCATCGAGCCACTGAGCGAAGACCTCAGTCTTGCGAATCTCGCTCACCGGCACACTGTAGCCGACGGGCTACACGCCGTCAAGCCGTCGACACCGGCGTTGTCGCGTTACGGTTGCCTGCGGCGCCGTAGGCCCTTACCACCTCTTTGGAGCACCAAGCAGCCTTCTCACGGTGCATCGTATCCGGCTAAGGCGGCACGCCTGGCGGTGGGGCGCGGCCGTCACCAGGCTCGGACACACTTCCACATGGTGTTACCGGCTGAGGTTCAGGGTGGAGGGAACGGGAAGCAGCCGCCGCTAACGTCCGATTTATCTGTGAGCTGCACCGCTGCCTCCCGTTCCCTCCACCCTGCGGGCTGGGCGCGCGTTACATAAATTTGCGCCGTTTGAATGCTGCGATGTCGTTATTGCTCAGTTCAAACCACTCACCATTCTTTCTCCTGTCGGCAAAGCGCTTGTGCCAGTATTCCTCTATCCCAGCAGGGTCGTCTGTCTTTATCGAGTGGACGACGCGGAGTGCTTCAGGAAGCTGGATCGCGATCTCACGCTCCCGCCGGCCAACTGCGTTTGTGTGTCCAATTTTGTAGTGGCGACCGGACTTCATCAGATAAACGTAGCCGAGTTGCATGTCATCGCGTGTGAGTGCCGGATTCTGGGCGTTTACGTCCAACTTACTGGACTCACCGATGACGAACTCGCAAAGCTTCGCGACTTCCAGGTTCTGGTGCTCCAGGCAGAAAGCTCGGAGCCGAGCCGCAAGCGACCGCTTGTTGCCGAAGCGGGCGAAACTATTGTGCCAGGGAAAACCGGGGTCGCGGCGGGCCTTCAATTTTATCTCGTTCGCAACAGGAAAGTGGCCGAGTTCTTTTGCGAACGCCGAAAGACAATCCAACAGGTCGGCATCGCTTCGCGGCCCCTGCAGTTTGTTGGGCTCCCCGCTCGCAAGTGGCGCAGATCGTCACTGCCGACAATCTCGAACCACACCAGCGAAAGCCATTCGCGAAGCTCGACGCGACCGCACCCGACGCCGTCGCCGCGCAACAGAGCCAACGTCTCGTCCAGGTGGGCCACGCCATCGTATTCCCACCATTCCACCGTTTCGCGTTCGATGATCCGAAGTTTCGCGATCGAATCACCGGTTCGGCTTCCCGATTCAAATCAGTTTGGACTTTGGGCGCCCGAACGGTATGTTTCCCCAACGTGAAAGGTTCCTTGCACAAACCGCTGGGTTCCACGTCGGGTCAGGCCGGCGCAGCGGGTCCCGAGGACCAGGGCTGGATTGATTTCCGGGACCAATGCCGCCGCCAGATGCGGCGTCCGCTGGACGCGCGTATCCAATTCGGTTTTTGCCGGATGTATAAACCGGTGTTGGACGACGCGCCGTGGCGGGCGTTTGACACCATGGCGGAGTACCGGGCTTGGTGCGCGACTCGCCTGCCGGCCTACCTGGGTTTCCGGCCGGCGGCGAAATGACCCGCCCGCAGTTCCAACCCGAGCAAGCGCGCGTCATCGCTCGCGCCTTTGAAACCGCCGGCGTCGATTACCTCTTCATTGGCAAGGGAGGAGCGGTGCTCCTTGGGTTTCCAGCCATGACGCAGGATGTGGATGTCTTTGCCGAGCGATCACCGGAGAACGGGCGCCGCATCGTCAACGCCCTTCGGGCGGTGGGATTCGCACTCGGACCGGAAATCGAACAGGCAATCGTGTCGGGGAAGGATTTCGTCCAGATCAAGACCGGGCCGTTTGACCTGGATTTGGTTTTTGCGCCGGATGGGATTCCCAGTTTTGCGGCCGCCAAAGCCAGGGCGCTCCGGGTCGAAGGTTTTCGGATTGCCAATCTCCGGGACATCATCGCCAGCAAACGGGCTAGCGGGCGCGAGAAAGACCTGTTGGACCTGGAATACCTGGAACGTTTTCGCGAGGAATACGAAAAGCAGCACGCCCCTCGACTTCGGTCCGCACTGGGCGCCGCCCGCAAGCGAGAGCACGATAAGGGCGAGGCGCGCGGAGGAAACGGACGAAGGCGTGAATGAATCGAAGGTTGCATGGAAAAGTCGGCGTGGGGTCTGAGGCGCGCCTCGCTAGGCCAACCAGGGCGACAACGGTCCGACCCCGCCGGCGGCTCGTACCCCGCACGGATTGGCGGCCTGTCCAAAACGGGGCGGCCAGCAGGGCCGCATCCGGCCTTTGTAATTTTTTTTGACACTCAGCACAAGTAACGCTAAGGTCGCTGCGTGTCCGCGTTGCCCGGGGCGGGGGAAGCCGATGCTGCGGCCGCTCCGCCGGTTCCCGAGCGCGACCTGAACGGCTTGTGAAGCAGGCGCTACCATCACCGCGGCCGGCACCCGGTCCGAGAAACGACGCCACGCCCCTGGCCCGCGCGCCTGGACTTTTTTCACGAATTCGGACCCGCCTGGTTTTGCTGATGTGGCTGCCGGTGCTGCCGGCATTGCTCCTGGCGGTTTACACCAATCTCGAACAGCGGCGCACGGAGAAGTCCCGGGTCCAGGCCGACGCGCGGGCGTTGGCCGAGCTGGCGGCGGCGAACGAGGCGAGCTTTGTCAACAACGCCCATCAACTCCTGGCGACGCTCACGCAGTTTCCGTTTCTGGTCGTCGGCACGAACCGGGCCTGGTGCGAGAACAACTTCGCCAACCTGCTCAAACTCGCCCCCGATTACGCGAACTTCGGCCTGATCGAAACCAACGGGACCTTGTTCTGCTCGGGGCTGCGGACGCGGGGTGGCGTTGACCTGTCCGATCGCGCCTGTTTTCGGCGGGCGCTGGCGACCAGGAGTTTCGCGGTCGGCGATTTTCAAGTTGGCCGCTTAACGCAGCCACCGACCCTGGATTTCGCCTACCCGGTCCCGGGCCCGGACGGCAAGCCCGTCCGCGTGCTGTTCGCCGCCTTGAAGCTGGACCGGCTGAGCCGGGCGGCCGAGCGGGTGCAATTGCCGCCGGGGGGCGTGGTGACGGTGATCGACCGCTCGGGGCACGTGCTGGCGCGGCGCCCGGACCCGGAGAAGTGGGTGAGCCGCTCCCTGGCCAAGGCCCCGTTCGTGCGGCAAATCCTGGCGCAGCAGACCGGCACCTTCGAGATGCCGGACCGCGATGAGGCACGGCGGTTGTACGCCGTCGCCGCGATCAGCGACGGGACGCGGCCCGGGATGTATGTCAGCGTGAGCGTTCCGCTGGCAACGATGCTCGCCCCCGCCACGCGTCTCCTGGTTCGCAACCTCACCGTGATGAGCCTGGTGGGGATGAGCGCGTTGATCCTGGCCTGGCTGTTTGCCGAACGCTCCATCGCGCGTCCCATCCACGCGCTGCTGGTGGCCGCCCGGCGGTTGGCCGCCGGCGACACCGCGGCGCGGACCGGGATCGTCGTCCGCCAGGGCGAGCTGGCGCAATTGGCGGGGGCCTTCGACGAGATGGCGGACGCCATGCAGCGTCGCCAAGCCGAGCTGGAACGCGCGCACGGCGAAATCGCCCGGATCAACGCCGAACTGGAGCAGCGAATCCGGGACCGGACCACGCAACTGGAAGCCGCCAACCAGGAGCTGGAGGCCTTCTGCTATTCTGTCTCGCACGATTTGCGCGCGCCGTTGCGGCACGTGGCCGGCTTTGTCAACCTGCTGCGCGATTCCAGCCGCGATCGCTTGCCGCCCGAAGGCCGGCGTTACCTGGAGATCATCGCCGACGCCGCCCGCCAAATGGGCCAGCTCATCGACGATCTGCTGGTCTTCTCGCGCATGGGCCGGGGCGAACTGAAGCGGGAACCGATCGACCTGGGGGCGCTGGCGCAGGAAACGCTGCAAAGCCTGGAGTCTGAAACCGCCGGCCGGAACATCCAGTGGCGACTGGCCCCCCTTCCCACCGTGGCGGGCGACCGCGCGATGCTGCGCCAGGTCTTCGCCAACCTGCTGGCCAACGGGATCAAATACACCGGCCCGCGCGACCCGGCCGAGATCGAGGTCGGCGCGACAAACGGCGGTGGCGAGGTGATTGTGCATGTGCGTGACAACGGCGTGGGATTCGACATGGCGTATGCGGACAAGTTGTTCGGCGTTTTTCAACGGCTGCACACGGACGAAGAATTCGAAGGAACCGGCATCGGGCTGGCCAACGTCCGGCGGATCATCTCGCGCCACGGGGGACGCACCTGGGCCGAAGGCAAGGTGGGGGTCGGGGCCGCGTTTTATTTCTCACTGCCACACCCAACTGATCATCAACCATGAACCCACTGAAACGCATCCTGCTGGTGGAAGACAACAGCAAAGACGTGGAGCTGACCCTCAGCGCCCTGGAAAACCATCACCTGGTCAACGAAGTTGCCGTCGCCCGCGACGGCGTGGCGGCGCTGGATTACCTGCAGCGGCGCGGGGCCTACGCGGACCGCCCCGACGGCAACCCCGCCGTGGTGTTGTTGGACATCAAGATGCCCAAGCTCACCGGTCTTGAAGTGCTCGAGCGCATGAAGGCCGAGCCGGCGCTCCGCCTGGTGCCGGTCGTCATGCTGACCTCTTCACGGGAGGAACCCGACCTGGCCCGGGCCTACGCCCTGGGGGCCAACGCCTACGTGGTCAAACCGGTGGACTTCCAACAATTCGTGGATGCGGTCCGCCAGGTCGGCGCCTTCTGGGCCGTGTTGAACGAGCCTCCGCCGGGTGT
>JAGWYX010000209.1 GCA_018969165.1 Verrucomicrobiota bacterium | reverse complement strand
GTTTGGCCAGCACGGTGCCGGCGGCAATCCAGCCGGCCGAACGACCCATGACTTCGATGATGCAGCACGCCCCGTCGTCGGTGGCCATGCTGGCGACATCCGCGCCAATCTCCATCACCGTCGTGGCGTTGTACTTGATTACCGAGCCGTAGCCGGGGCAGTGGTCGGTGTGCGGCAGGTCGTTGTCGATCGTCTTGGGCACGCCGATGACGCGCAGCTCGTAGCCGCGCCGCACGGCCTGCTCGTGGATTTGGTTCGAGGTGTCCTGCGAATCGTTGCCGCCGATGTAAAAGAAGTACCGGATGTTGTGCGCCTCGAACACCTGGAACAGCCGGTCCATGTCTCGCGCCGCCTGTTCGGGCTTCTGCTTGAAATCGATTTTGTACCGGCACGTGCCCAGGGCCGCCGCCGGGGTGAACTTCAAGCCCTCGACGGCGCGGGTGTTGACTTCGTTGAGGTCGATCAGGTCCTCGTTCAGGATGCCCAGGATGCCGTTCAGTCCGCCATAGACCTCCTCGATGCAGGCGGCGTTCTTGCCCACGCCCTGGATCACCCCGGCCAGGCTGGAGTTGATGACGGCGGTGGGCCCGCCCGATTGGGCGACCAACAAGTTACCAGGTAGCTCAAGCATAAAAATCCATCAGTCCAACCGGGACAGTGCTTCAAACCGCGCCAAGCAAACCGCCCCGGTCCGTTCAAATTGAGGCCGAACCTTGCCAATCGGCCCGCCCCCTGTCAAAGACGAATTCGCAAACACCGCCTCCTGAGTCCTACACGACCAGGAGCGTGAACGGCCACGTCCACGGTCAGACCGGGCCAGCAGTCTCATTCTTGGCCCGGCTCGGTGAGCCACAGCCTGCTCGCCTGGCCGTAGTGATCGGAGACGTTTCCAGGCCCGCTCCGCCTCGCCGCTGCTGCGGGTCGCAGACCCGCGCTCCAGAATTGCTGAAACCACGCTGGCCGCGCCGGCCTTTTGACCCGAAAAAGGTTGTGGCGCCGGCCGGCCTTTGCCAGAAACTTGGGCATGCTTTGTCTGGTCACCGGCGCCTCGGGTTTCATCGGGTCGAACCTGGTTCACGAACTCGGCCGGCGCGGCTACCGCGTCCGGGCGCTGCTGCGGCCGGGAAGCGACCGGCGCGGGCTCCAAGGGGCCAAAAACGAACCGGTCGAGGGCGACCTCGGGGATGCCGCGGCGCTGGCGGCGGCGCTGCGGGGCTGCGATTGGTGTTTTCACGTGGCCGCCAGTTATCACCTGTGGCTGCCGGATTACGCGCCGATGTACGCCACCAACGTCGGCGGCACGCGCCGCGTGCTCGAGGCCGCCGCCGCCGCGGGTTGCTCGCGCGTCGTCTATACCAGCACCGTCGGCTGCATCGGCTTGCCCAAGGCCAACGGCGGCCAGGTGTCGCCGACGGATGAAACCGCGCCGGTCTCCGAGGCGCAAATGAAGAACCATTACAAACGGTCCAAGTGGCAAGCCGAACAGGTCGCCCTCGAATGGGCCGCCAAGGGACTGCCGGTGGTGATCGTGAACCCCAGCGCACCGGTCGGACCGCGCGACGTGAAGCCGACCCCGACCGGCCAGGTGATCGTGGATTTCCTGAACGGCCGGATGCCGGGCTACCTGGACACCGGTTTGAACTGGGTGCACGTGCGGGACGTGGCGGCGGGGCACATCCTGGCGGCCGAGAAAGGCCGGGTGGGCGAACGCTACATCCTGGGCCATGCCGCGGGGAACTGGACGATGCAACAAACCTTCGACTGCCTGGCGGAGCTGAGCGGTCGGCCGGCGCCGCGCTGGCGGGTGCCGTATGCGGTGGCTTTTGCGGCCGCCGGTGTGAACGAAGCCCTGGCGCGGATCACCGGCCGCCCCCCGCGCGCGCCCTTGGCCGGCGTGCGCATGGCGCGCTACAAAATGTTCTTCAACCCGGCCAAGGCGATCCGGGAACTGGGCCTGCCCCAGACCCCGCCGCGCGAAGCCATGCGCGAGGCGGTGGACTGGTTTCGGGCCAATGGTTATGCCTGGAAATAATCTCGACGCTCAACCAACCGCACTCTACCATTCAAAATCATGAAACTCATATCCACCCTGTCGTACTTGGCTGTCGGCCTGCTCTCCGTGAATTTCTCCACGCCGCTTCGGGCGGCGGACGGACCGGCCGTGAAACGCATCCTGTTCTTCTCCAAATCCGCCGGCTTCGAGCATTCGGCGATTCGGCGGGTCAATGGCCAGCCGAGCCACGCGGAGAACGTGCTGCAGAAGCTGGGCGAGAAATACAACTTCGAGTTCACTTTCACCAAGGACGGCCGCGTTTTCACGCCGGAGAACCTGGCAAAATACGACGCCTTCTTCTTCTACACCACCGGCGACCTGACCAAGGTCGGCACCGACAAGAACCCGGCGATGACCCCGGAGGGCAAGGCGGCGTTCCTCGAAGCGATCCACAACGGCAAGGGTTTCATCGGGACCCATAGCGCCAGCGACACGTTTCACTCGCCCAACTATGAAGCGGGCCGGGACGGCCGCTACCAGGCCGACGGCGACAACGCCGATCCCTACGTGAAGATGCTCGGCGCCGAGTTCATTATCCACGGCGCCCAGCAGAAATCGCACATGATCGTCGCCGATCCGAATTTTCCCGGGCTGAGCGGTGTGCCGGCCGATTTCGGGCCGCTGGAGGAATGGTATTCGCTGAAGAACTTCGCGTCGAACCTGCATGTCCTCCTGATCCAGGACACCGCGGGGATGCGCGGCAACATGTATCAGCGCCCGCCGTATCCGGCGACCTGGGCGCGGATGTACGGACAAGGCCGCGTGTTCTATACCAACATGGGCCACCGCGAGGACGTGTGGGACAACCCGGTGTTCCAGCAGGTGCTGGTCGGCGGGATCAACTGGGCGGTGCGCAATGTCGATGCCGATGTGACGCCGAACATCGACCAGGTAACGCCCAAGGCCAACCAACTGCCGTCGCCGCCACCGCCGCGGTAACCGCGCGAAGCCTCGGGCAGACATTCTCTTCCGCCGGTGCGGGGGACTTTCCTGTCGTCCCAAGCCAAACCGGACTCGAAAGTCCGGCCCACCGACAGGCGGGAAAGCCTGCCCAATGTGCCGAGGCCGACGCCCTGATCGCATTTCCAGCGGGCGGACCGTGCGGGCCAGAGCCGTCCTCCCCCGCCGAGGGCGCCATTGAACGCGGCGCGGACCGCGTAGCGCGCTGTCTCTACCTGGGCAATTACGCTCACGCTTTTGGCGGTCTGACTTTATGCGACGTGTTATCACCAAACCTGTCATCACCGCTCTGGTGGTGTTGCTGGTCGGTGGCGTCGGCACCTACCTCTGGCGCGGGCGGCACAGCACCAGGCTCGCGCTCCAGACCGCGCTGGTGAAGCGCGGGGACCTCGCCGTCACCATCAGCGCCTCCGGCACGATCGAACCGATCGAGGTCGTCGATGTCGGCGCGCAAGTGGCCGGTCAGATCAGCGCGTTCGGTTTGGACACCCGTGGGCGGACGCTCGACTACGGATCGATGGTCGAGCAAGGGGCGGTCCTGGCCAGGATCGACGAGTCGGTGTACGCGGCCGACCTGGGGGTTGCCCGGGCGCAACTCGAGCAGGCCAAGGCGGGCGAGTTGAGCGCCGCCGCGAACGTCGAGCAAATGAAGGCCAGGTTGGTCCAGGCCCAGGCGGATTGGAAGCGGGCCAGCGAGTTGAGCCGCTCGAAGTTGATCGCGGACTCGGATTTCGATTCGGCCCAGGCCAATTACCAGGTGGCCCAGGCCAACCTGGCGGTGGCCGAGGCGGCGATTTCCCAGGCCAAGGCGAGCACCGTCCAGGCCCAGGCCGCGGTCGAGCGGGCGCAGCGCAACCTCGACTTTTGCACCATCCGATCCCCGGTCAGCGGGGTCATCATCGACCGCCGGGTCAACATCGGCCAGACGGTCGTGGCCAGCCTCAACGCGCCGAGCCTGTTCCTCATCGCCAAGGACCTGACGAAGCTGCAAATCTGGGTCGGCGTGAACGAGGCCGATGTCGGCCGCATTGTTCCGGGCGCGCCGGTCACGTTCACTTGCGACGCTTTTCCGGGCCGCGAGTTCACCGGCACCGTTGGCAAGGTGCGCCTGAACGCGACGATGACGCAGAACGTGGTGATGTACACCGTCGAGGTGAACACGGAAAACCCCGAGCAGGTTCTCCTGCCGTACCTGACGGCCAACGTGCATTTCATCGTGCGCAAAGAAACCGGCGTGCTGCTGGTGCCGAACGCGGCGCTGCGCTGGTCGCCTTCGGCGCTGGTGCAGATCGCGCCGGACGCCCGCGGTTGGAAGCCGGCGGCGACCACGAACGATCCACCGCCCACCCCTGCCCAGTCGGGCGGGGGGAAGAGACCACCGGAACGCGTGGGCACTGTCTGGCTGAGCGACGGCGAGTTCGTGCGCCCGGTCGAGGTGCTCCTGGGCGCAACGGACGGGACGACGACCGTGATCCCGGCGGGCATCTTGCGCGAGGGCCAGGAGATCGTGACCGGTGAGCTGATCGAGTCGGGGCAAACCGGGCCGCAGAATCCGTTTCTGCCGCAACTGCGCCGGCGCTGATTTCCATCCGGATGAACGCTTTCTATCGGATTCTGCGGATGGCCTTCCACGCGTTGCGGCGGAACTTGCTGCGCTCGGTGCTGACCTGCCTGGGGATCATCATCGGGATCGCCGCGGTCATCGCCATGATGGAAATCGGGCAAGGCTCGGCGCATTCGATCCAGCAGACCATCGCCAGCCTCGGCGCCAATGTCATCCAGGTCGATCCCAACGAAGCCGTCGTGGCCGGGGTCAGCTCGGGCAGCGGTGGGCGGGTCACGCTGACGCCTGCCGACGCGGCGGCGATGCGCCGGGAATGCAGCGCCGTGCGCCGCGTCGCCCCGAGCGTGGACTGCTGGGGGCAGGTGGTTTACGGCAATCGCAACTGGCGTCCGGGCCGCATCCTGGGCTCGACCCCGGATTACCTGGTGGTCCGCAACTGGCCGGTAGCCGAAGGCGAGCCGTTCACCGACGACGATATCCGCGGCATGACCGCGGTTTGCCTGGTCGGCCAAACGATCGCGCTCCGGTTGTTCGGCGAGACTTCGCCCATCGGCAAGGAACTCCGGATTCGCAACGTCACCATGCGCGTGGTCGGCGTCCTGAGCCGCAAAGGCGCCAACGTGATGGGTTGGGACCAGGACGATTTCATTCTGGCGCCCTGGACCACGATCAAGTTCCGGGTAACCGGTTTTCGGCAGGCGACCCAGAGCGCCGCCACCGCGACCGCCAGCGGAGTCAACTCGCTCAATCAGCTTTATCCCAACCAGCAGGTCCAACTTTACCCGCAGCCCTCGGCCACCCAGGCGGCCGACATGCCGCAATTGACCCGGTTTGCCGACCTGGACGACATCTGGGTTTCGGCGGCTTCCCCGGAAAACATCCCGGTGGCCATCCGCCAGATCACCGCCCTGCTCCGCGATCGGCACCGCATCCGCCCCGGCGCGCCGGACGATTTCCGCATTCGCGACCTGACGGAAATCTCGGAGGCGTTCGCCTCGACCAGCCGGGTGATGACCAGTTTGCTGCTGGCGGTCGCGCTGATTTCGCTGGTCGTCGGCGGGGTCGGCATCATGAATATCATGCTGGTGTCCGTGACGGAGCGGACGCGAGAAATCGGCCTGCGCATGGCCGTGGGCGCCCACGCGCGCGACATCTTGCGGCAGTTCCTCGTCGAGGCAGTGATGCTGTGCCTGATTGGCGGCATCGCCGGGATTCTGCTGGGGCGCGGGGCCTCGATCGCCGTCACCTCGCTCCTGCACTGGCCCACGCGGCCGTCGATGCCGGCGATCATCGCGGCGGTGACGGTGTCCGTGACCGTGGGGTTGGTGTTTGGTTACTACCCGGCCTGGAAGGCCTCGCGGCTGGACCCGATCGAGGCGCTGCGGTACGAATGAGGCGGATGTGCGGGATTTCATACGTGCGCCCGGCGGTCCGCGAAGGCTCCACACCTGCTGGGAGCGAGTGAAGGTTCGCCCATCCGATGGGAAAGGGCCGGGGTGAGGGTCCGCCTAAGTTCATGGCCGGTGAACAGGTCCGAAAGGAACAACGGCCTTTCCATCAACCGGGTAGGAGCGCACGTCAGTCCGCTCTCGCTTTGGCCAGAGACGATCGGAACCGATTTACGCGGACTGCGCGCAGGTCGGTTTTACTGGTGCGCACGTCGATTTGACCCTTGCGCAAGCTGGCTGCACCGCTGCGCCGGTCAATTGCACTTTGCCTTGGATCGATTGTAGCTCGGGTCGGATCAATCCCATCGCCGGCTGCCTCCGGGCTGAGCTTGCGCTCGAGCGGGGCCTGGGTTTTCCGCGATTCGTCGAGCAGGTGCGCGCGGATGGTCAGCAAGTCGCACCCGACCAGTTCGCGAATCTCACCGGCATTGCGGAAGTTGGCGCCCGGAAAAGGGGTCGCACTTGAGTGACGACTCATTTTCGAATTGCGATTATTCCAAAGTCCAGAGCGTGAGGTTTTCCTTGTCCTTGACGAAGATCCGGTTGCCGGCGATGACCGGCTGGGAGTAGGTCGGGGTGTCGGCGACCTTGAGCTTGGCGACTTCCTCGAACTGCTTGTCACTGGGCTTGAACGCGATCAATTCGGAGTTGACCGGCGGGCCGGGCATGACCAGGGCCAGCAGGACCGACCCGGCATCGAGCGTCGTGCCAAACCGGTCGTGCTTGGCGGTGTCGGTCCAGGCCGTCTCCCCCGTCTTGGCATTGAGGCAGAACAGAAGACCTTTGTCGGAGAGGCCAAAGAGGAACCCGTCTTTCAACACCGGGGTGTTGAAGGTCG
>JAGWYX010000208.1 GCA_018969165.1 Verrucomicrobiota bacterium | reverse complement strand
ACATACCTGCTCGAACGCGATCCGCCCGCGGACCAGGAGCGGGCCGGGGCCAACCGCGTCGCTTGGCATTGGCGGCTCACCCGGATGGTGAACTCGGTCGGGCGGCGCGGTCGCCGGTGCGCCGAGGCGCGCCGACGGTTGGATGACGCGATCGGACACCGCCGCCCTGCCGGCCAAAGGCAGGCCGGCGCGGTCCCCGGCGCGCCGTCCGTCATGGACGCTCCGCGCGTCGGCCGCCTCGGTCACTTCCTCCGGCGTGTCCAGCAATTCGAACACACGCCGCGTTCCCGCGCTGGCGTTGGCGACCGTCGCGCCTACGTAGGAGAGTTGGTTCAGCGGTTCATAGAGCTGACCCAGGTAGGCCAGGAACACCAGCAACTGACCGATGCTCAATTGACCGGCCAATACCTGGCGCGCCCCCACCCACGCGATCGCCGCCGCCCCCGCGCCGAATACCAGCGTGATCGCCAACCCATACCGCACCTCGGCCCCGTGCTGGACCAACCGGCATGCGCGCGCCTCGCCGATCTGCGCCTCGAACCGTCGCGCTTCGTCGGCCTCGCGGGTGTAACTCTGCGTCAGCGGCATCGCCACGAGGCTTTGCTGGACCAGCGCGGTCACCCGGCTGTCAGCCTGCTGCGCCGCCAGTGTGCGGTCGGTCATCTGCTTCCCGAAAAATCGGATCGCCAGCACCAGCAATGGCACCAGCGCCAGGGCAATCAAAGTCAACCGGCCGTTCAGCCGCACCATCACCGCCACCATCGCCGCCAATGCCAGCAACGCCGTCGCAAAGGTGATCAGTCCTTGCTGAAACAGCGTCTGGAATGCATAGGTGTCCCACGCCGCCCGGTGAATCAACTCCCCGGCGCTGGTCCCCTGGTAAAAGCGGAGCGACAGCCGCTGTAGCCAGGCAAACAGCGCGCTGCGAACCCGGGTCAAACCCCGCAAACCGATCTGGATCGACGCGTAATTGGCGGCCGCTCCCAGCGCCCCCTGCAAACCGTGCGCCAGCAGCATCGCCCCCGCCAGCAGCGCGATGGCCAGCGGTTTCTCCGCGCCACCCAGCCAGCTCCGCAACGGCGCCGGCCACGGTTTGGAACCCAGGACGTTATCGACGATCAACGCCAGCGGCCACGGCTTGACCAGGTTTGCCCCCGTGCTCAATAGCAGCAACACCAGCACCCCGCCAATCCGCGGCGCGTCCGGCCGAAAAAAGCGCAGGGCCCGCTCGAGGTTCCTTGAGTTCGTGAACATATTGCAATCTCCTTTCGGAGCGCGGGTCAGTGACCCGCAGCGGCGGCGATGCGGAAGGGGCTCGGAATTGGCTTCAATCCCATTGGCAGAGTGAGCGTGCTGCCCTTCCCAGCGCCGCGCCCGAATGGAGCGCGGGTCTGCGACCCGCAGCGACGCTGATGCGGAGCGAACCTGGACATGTCTCCGATTGCCACCGCAAGGCAAGCGTCCTGCGGCTCATCGACCCGCGCTCCGCGCCAAGCTGAGCATGGCTGCGCCAGAACCGCGCCGGAACTTGACTTGATGACCGCGAGTTTCACGGTTCAAGGACTCTAGCCAGGCGCGCCTCAGACCTCAACTCGCGTGTTTGGACCAATCTCAGTTTTCCTTTTTGGTTCTCCGTTCACATTGCGCGCCTGGCTTAAAGATTCCTTGCAATTGTTCGGGAAGAGCCGGGGCCCAAAACTTGATCTGGCCGCAGAAAGTGCTCGGGTCCAAGGAATCTAGTGTCGCGGGTCGGTGCGACCCGGCCAACCAGAATCACCGAGGTTCGGCGGTAAACCCGTCTTGCGAGCCGGCCGCTTTCTTGCCACATTGACCAGATGCGACTACCGCCCGGCCTGTGCCTCGTCGGCGTGTGGTTGGCCCTCACGAGCCTGCTGCACGCCGCTTCGATCGAGGCCACGCTCCGACTCGAAGGCGCGGCAGAAAAGCTCACGGTGCAAAGCGCCCCCACGGGCCGTCGGCCGAACGGTCACCGGCGCGCCGTGTTGCATGCCACCGTCGATGAACCACTCACGGGGCACTGGACCTGCCGCGGCAAGGACGGAGGCCCGGCGACCGATGTCCTGGTCCACTTCTTCGTCGTGCGTGAGGACCAACTCAACCAATCGCGCGTGCCCCGCCTGCTGCCGGATCGGGTGGTGATCGAAAGCGCCCTGACGATGGATTTTCAGGCGCACAACACCGCCAAAGCCAACCTCAGCTTCAAAGTCCACCAGCCGGGCTACTACCTGGTGCGCGTCGAAGCGCAAGGGCCGGACGCCAGTGAGCTGACCGAGGACGCGGCCGCCCTCGACCTGGAGGTCAAATAGGATGAACCGGCATGGCCCCTCACCCGGCCCCTCTCCCATCGGATGGGCGAGGGAGAATCGCCTGCCGTCTCGGGCTGCGCTTTCGTCGGTGGATACCGAACCTCCCCTGCCTGCGATGGCGCAGTCGACCTTGGAAGGTTCAAGGATTGTGGCTAGAGTCCTTGAATCTTGAAACTTGCTGTGACCAGATCAAGTTTTGACGTCGCTTCCGTCGGCTGTGTTTTCCGCCTCAAGGACTCTCTCAGCGAGGCGCGCACAGAGCGGAGACGGGAAGAACACAGAAATCGCGCGTACCCCAATACACTCGGAAAGAGGTCTGAGGCGCGCCTCGCTAGGCGTTCCCTCTCCCTGGGGGAGAGGGCCAGGGCGAGGCCGGGTTCATGGGAAGCCACCTTGCGCGATGGCACATCCAACGGGACCATGAACCGCGCGCGATTGGACCGCGGCTTGTCCCAAGCCGCAGCGCGTGCCGGGTCGCTGCGGGTTGAGGACAACCCGCGGTCCGGCTCATGGGAAGGGCAACCGCGGCGTTTGTTTTGGAAGTCGTTTTCCCGGCTCGTTCCCTTCGCCTGTTCCTTGTTCCTGCTCACCGCCTCGCTCCGCGCCGAACACTTCAACATCACGCTCACCGTCCAAAGCGGCACCGACCGGCAGGAAGCCTACGCCGACGATTCGCCCCCGCCCGAAGGGCTGCGCCCGCGCCCGGTCTTCCGCGCGCGCGCCGGGACGCCGCTCACCTGGCAGTTCATCATGAGCAACGCCAACCCGCACGACGATTTCAAACAAGTCACCGTCCGTTACTTCCTGGTCCCCGAACGCCAGGTCGGACAAAAGGAACTCCCCGCGTTGGCCGTGGACCCGGTGTTGCAGGGGGATTTCCTGCTCGACTTCAAACTCAAGGGCCGGGTGGGGCTCAAACAACAATTCCGCATCGACCGACCCGGGGCCTACCTGCTCCGCGTCGAATCCGCCAACAGCCACACCGACCACGAGCATTTCTCGGCCATTGACCTGGATATCCGGTGAACCGGGCAACCGAAGCGATGACAACCACATATTTGGAGAATCAACGATCCTACTCCATATGAACCCACTGAATCGACGGCAGTTCATGAAAAAGTCCCTCGGCGGCATCGCGGCCTTTGGCTTGGCGCCTGGCGCTGCGCTGTCTTCCCGCGCCGCGGAAACCCTGTCGGGACTTTCGCACCCCATCCGCCTGGGCGGCCCGATCTTCGTGCATACGGACGACCCGGAGGAATTGGCGCTGGCCCATCGCAAGTTGGGTTATCGCGCCGCCTATTGCCCCGGCCTGAACCTGAACGACACCGCCCGCATCCGCGCCGTCACCGACGCCTTCGCCAAGCACGACGTCGTCATCGCCGAGGTCGGCCGCTGGGTCAACCTCCTCGATGCCGACCCGGACAAGCGCGCGGCCAACCTCCGGACCGTCACCGAGGGCCTTGCCCTGGCCGATGCCGTGGGCGCCCTCGGCTGCGTCGATATCGCCGGGTCGTTCAACCCCCACTCCTGGTTCGGGCCCGACCCGCGGAACGTCTCGCCCGAGTTCTTCGACGCGGCGGTCGAGAACGCGCGCAAAATCATCGACGCCGTGAAGCCCAAGCGGGCCAGGTTTTCCTACGAAGTCATGGGCTGGGCCATCCCGGACAGCCCAGCCAGCTACGTCAAACTCATCAAGGCGATCGACCGCCGCGCCTTCGCCGCTCATCTCGATCCGTGCAACCTGGTGAACTCGCCCGAGAAATTTTACCGCAACACCGACTTGCTCAATGAATGCTTCGACAAACTCGGCCGCTGGATTGTCAGTTGTCACGCCAAGGATCTGACCTGGGATGTCGAAATGAACGTCCACTTCCGCGAGGTTCGGCCCGGCGCCGGCGCGTTGGATTACACGACTTATCTGCGTCGCCTCGCCGGCCTCGATCACGTCGCGCCCCTGATGCTCGAACATCTGCCGAACGCGCACGAATACGACCTGGGCCGACAGCACCTGTTCGACCTCGGCCGCCAGCTCGGCGTCCGATTCACGGAAGGTTAAGCGCGCCACGTGGAGATGGGTGACGCGGGCTACCCGGCCATTTCCGGGCATTGCGGGCAAGGTGCTAATTTCGGAGCGCGGCTCTGTGAGCCGCAGCCCAGCCACTTCAAAAACAAGCCGCTGCGTCGCAGGTGTCAGTCCTCACTATTGATGCTTTTTCGCCCCAAAGGCTTTTCATGAATCAAGAATTCTTGGTAATCCCGCCGGTCCTTGAAGATGTTCGCTCGCCGGTTCCCGCGACTCATCAGGTGATAAATCGCCCCGGCATACTCGAGGCGCAACGAACGCGGCCTGTCGGGAGACACTCCCATTGCCTCATCAGTGTCAATAGTGAGGACTGACACCTGCTCGGCTGTGCTGCGGCTCACAGAGCCGCGCTCCGAATTTGGGACACTGCCGGTCGTTGAGGATTCTTGCCTCTGCCGGCGGCGCCGCTACAATGCCCGGCGCATTGCACCGACGCCCAACCCGCTCGACTCGCCTCCTGGCGCCCCCGCTCCAGCAGGTGGACCGCACTCGTGTCCGCTGGCACGGAAGAAAATTCGCCTACTTCGCCGGCTGCGACTATTTCCGGCTCGCCAGCCATCCGGCCGTCCTCCGGGCGCTGCGTGAAGGGTTGGAAAAATTCGGTCTGAACGTCGCCGCCTCGCGCGCCACCACCGGGAACCATCGGCTCTTCGCGTTGCTGGAACAACGCCTGGCGGCGTTCTTCGGCGTCGAGGACGCGGTGCTGGTTTCCAGCGGTTACCTGAGCAACCAGGCGGTCACGCAAACCTTGGCCGGCCGCTTCTCACACGCCTTGATCGACGAGCGCGCCCACAACAGCCTGGTGGACGCCGCCCAGTTCCTCGATTGTCCGATCTACCGGTTCAAACACCGCGACGCCGTGGACGTCGCGCGCATCCTCGCACGCCTCGGCCAATGGGCGCGCCCGATTCTGCTCACCGACGGATTGTTTTCCCACGACGGCAGCGTCGCGCCGCTCAAACTCTACCGCCATACCCTGCCGACCGACGGCTGGCTCCTGGTTGATGACGCCCATGCCGCGGGCATTCTCGGGCGGATGGGCCGCGGGACCGCCGAGCTCGAAGGCATCAGCCGCGCCCGCCTCATTCAAACCGTCGCGCTCAGCAAGGCGTTCGGAGTTTACGGGGGTGCGGTCCTGACCACCCGCGCGCTGGCGCGGGAGATTCGCGCCCGAAGCCGTTTGTTTAATGGCAATACCCCCCTGCCATTGCCGCTGGCCGCCGCCGCGCTGCGTGCCCTGTCCCTGGTCAGGACTGATCCCTTGATCGAGCGCCTGGCCCGCAAGACGGCCTACGTGAAATCGGCGTTGCGCGCGGGTGGCTTTCCCGTCACCGACTCCCCGGCACCCATCGTCGCCCTGGCGCCGCCGACCAGACGAGACCGGCAGCGTTGCGAGCGGCGCCTGCTCCATTACGGCGTGTTCCCCTCGTTCATCCGCTACCCCGGCGGCCCGGCCAAGGGCTACTTCCGGTTCGCCCTGTCGAGCGAACACAGCCGGGCCCAGCTCGATGCTCTGGTGGCTGCGCTCCTTGAGTCGGCCAAAGACTTTTTGACAGAATCCGCCGGCTGACGACAATGGCGGCCATGTCCGCCTATCGCCTTTCCCTGGACCTCAACCGCACTCCGCGGCCTTTCCCTGAATCCGGTAGCCGCGGACCTCAGTCCGATCGCGCTTCGTCCACTGCGAGTCTGAGCCGACTCATGTCAGTTGCTACGGGGTTCATAGTCCGCTTGCACGATCGCGGAACCGTGGAGACCTTCCCTGAATCTCGCCACGGAGCGCGGGTTGTCTCAACCCGCAGGCGCGCCGGGCCGCCTGAAGGCGGCACTACGAGCGGTGGGCTCCAGCGGTTCATGGTCGCAAGGCACGGTGGCGGAACCGTAGAGGCGCTCCATCAACCGTCGGAACGACCGCCAGGTTTTGGACTGCGCCAGTCCGCTGGCGCTTTTCCTCGGGCCCCCGGCAAAGCGGCGGAGGACCACGGCAACAGTCCCAGACGCGGTCGTGCCCGCTCGGATCCATCCGGGTTCAAGGTCCCGGTGCATGCGCGATTGCGAGAGTTGACGCTCCCTGAGCTGGCCCTCACCCGTGGGGAGAGGAAACAGCCTCCCAGGCGCTCTCAACAGGCTGAGGTTTCCTTCGCCATCGCTGCCCGGCGTGGTGCGGTGTCCGCGGACCGGACCGAAACCGCAGACGGCAGTCGCTTCTCCTTCGCCCATCCGATGGGAGAGGGCCGGGGTGAGGGTCTTTCCCGGTTCCTGGCCCCATATCATTCGCCAACGCGCCTGGTGGCTCATCTTTGTCAGGTCGCCGCGCTCGCCCTGGCGGTGCTCGCTGCTCAGCCTTGCGTCTTCGCCGCGGATGATTACCAACCCGGGCCTGACTCGAAACCGAGTGCGGACATTCCTCACGGCAAGGTCGAGAAATTCACCTTCACGGAAAGCAAAATCTT